>CAJPNS010000020.1 GCA_905372135.1 Porphyromonadaceae bacterium
TAAACCAAATTAATTTTAAAGCAATGAAGAGACAGATTTTTAGTGTTATGGCATTATCATTTATTGTAGCTACAGCATTGACTATGAGCAGCTGCAAGAAAGACACTCTCACTATCAAAAGGCAATGGCTATTGTTAGATGGAGAAGACGAGAACATGGTAGATATTTCATGTACTAAAGAAGGGTATATTATTATGGCAGAGCTAAGTGATGAAACTGCCAAGAAGCATAACTTACCTAAAGACACCTATTTCATAAATTCCTCGTATGAAATAATTGAAATTAAAAGTACAAGCAAAACATCCGGGGTCGTAAAAATAAAAGGGAAAAAGGGGGAAATAGAAGATTTTAGCTATAGAAACCTCACTAATAAGGTAGTGATATTTAGTGCTCCAAACGAAAAAGCGGGTAAGATAACCATTTCATCTATGGGAGCGGAGGCTTTCGAAAGTAAAATACCTCTTCAAGAGTATCCTGCAAAAGATTAGATGTCAAGGAGAATATCGCACAGATAAATCACTAATAACACGATTGTTACCTCTCGGCTCATAGCCGAATATTCGGCACGAAAGCAACGACCGTAAACAATAAAGAGGCTGTCCGAAAGGGTAGCCTCTTATTTTTTCTCTGAAAAATTTATCAACCTGTATTTAAGGCCGGTTCTTTGTGTTTTTTCGATCCGAAGGCACTATCTTCTTTAGACGCGAAATCTCTTTTCTGAGATGTGCAATCTCTTCGTTTTGTTTCTCAATAGTCTGTAATAGAGGATTCAACTCTTCGTCGGCTATAGACTTTGGAAACTGAGCCTCGACTCGTCCAATAAAGTCGCTCAAAACATTCATATAGTTTACAAAAGCATTGTATTCAGACTCATAGTGTGTACCCATACGATTGCCCTCGCTCGTATACAGATGACTATCCATAAAATAGAAGTGAGACACATCTTGTAGCCTCAGCCAATCGGCTTGCAGCAAGCTATCGGGAAAGACATGTACTTTTTTCGACATCGCATAAAGCTTATTCAATGCCTCGTTTTGAAGTTCATTACCGCAATAAGCCGTAAGGCTTTTATCATCGTTTGTCCACGATATAGGGTCGGGTACAGGCAAAGTGCCTATCGGAGTATTTTGAGCGATGGTATCTAACGGCGTAGAGAACGATACGCCGTTTCTATCGGCATAGTCGGGCAAAGCCCTGAAAAACTCGAATATCCCGCTATGTTCATTGTTTGTAATACCAAGTATATCGTATCCGCACATTACGTTGAAAACACTCTCTTTATCAGGCGATTTGCCTATCCAACTCATAAACTTATCGGCAGTAAGCGGATATTCGTCCCACTCCCATTGCGAGAAACGGAAATTAAAGTTGTCGCTGAGTACATTGTCGCGTATAAGTAGCTTCATCTTAGATATATACGGATGATTATAAACGAAATGCGGACTCTTGTAACCCATTATGTGTTTTGCACCTTCGGTGATAATAGTACGAAAACCCATATCCAATGCTTTTTTACCTATCTCATCGGAGTATATCATCGAGGTATTGAATAGCACATTGGGCTTATAACCAAACAGTTGCTCTATCTTTCGGCTCTGTTGCAATACTTGTCGTCGAAACTCGTTGGCGTCGAATACCGACGATAACGAATAAGAATAAGGCATCGCCAAAAACTCCACCTTGCCCGTCTTCGCCAGAGTGTCGAACGAGTCTATCACCTCAGGCGCAGACTCTTCGAACCTTTCGAGAGCTATACCCGATATCGCAAACGATACTCTGAAATTGGAGTCGGCATTTTCGAGCATATCGAGCATAAGACGATTGGCGGGCAGATAACATTTTTCACTCTTATTTTTCAGATTATTATCGTTGGCATAGTCATCGTAATAATAGTGATCGTTGTCTATATCGACAAACGTATAATGTTTTAATACAGGCTCTTCGTGAACAAGAAATATAAAATTGACGTTTTTCATATAAAAAGTGAGAATGCACGATTAATTCAATTTTTCAAATATACGAATTTATTCTCACTTATAAATCGATTGATACGAGATTTTTTATTAATTTCGCTTTGCGGAAAATGAAACGGAAGTGGTACCATAATCGACACGATAAATGGAATCTAATTGGGCAATAAAAGAAATAAGCGACGAAGAGCATAAGATTATCAATCGACTATCGGAAGAGTTGACAGTATCGCAAGACATAGCCAAACTATTGGTAATACGCGGAATAAATACTTTTGATGAGGCTAAAGATTTCTTTCGTCCGTCGCTCGACAACCTCCACGACCCTTTTCTGATGAAAGATATGTCGATAGCAGTCGATAGAGTAAACAAGGCTCTGCGTAAGCAGGAGAAGATACTCGTTTACGGCGATTACGATGTCGACGGAGTTACGGCGGTATCGGTCGTTTATGGCTTCCTCAAACAATACACCAAACTCATAAGATACTATATTCCCGACCGTTATACCGAAGGATACGGTATATCGTACAAAGGTATCGACTATGCCAGAGACAACGGTTTTTCGCTTATAATAGCCTTAGACTGTGGCATAAAAGCAAACGAAAAGGTAGATTATGCTGCCAAATACGGCATAGACGTAATAATTTGCGACCACCACACGCCCGGCAGCGAACTGCCGAAAGCTATTGCCGTATTAGACCCCTACCGCTCCGACTGTCGATACCCATACTCTCATCTTTCGGGTTGTGGCGTGGGTTTCAAGCTAGTAGAGGCATTGTGTATCTCAAACGGTCTCAGAAAAGAAGATGCCTTCAAATATCTCGACCTTGTGGCTGTAAGTATCGCCTCCGATATAGTGCCTATCACGGGAGAGAACAGAATATTAGCACAATACGGTTTGCGGAAACTAAACAAACAGCCATCGGCCGGACTGAAGTCTATCAAAGAGGTATGCGGTATAGCCGATAAAACGGTAGATATATCAGACATTGTCTTCAAGATAGGACCTCGCATAAATGCCTCAGGGCGTTTGTATAACGGTTCCGAGGCAGTTCAATTGCTTACATCGAGCAACGACGAGGTATTGCTACGAAAGTCCACAGACATAGACAGTTACAATAGCGAACGAAAAGATATGGATAAAAGCACTACCGAAGATGCCAAACGACAATTCTGCCAACAGCCCGACTATTGCAACAAAAAATCGATCGTACTCTACAACCCTTTGTGGAACAAGGGTATAGTAGGTATCGTAGCATCGCGTATAGCAGAAGAATTTTGCCGCCCGACGATAATACTTACCGACAGCGACGACGGGCTCATAGCCGGCTCGGGCAGAAGCGTAGTGGGATTCGACTTGTATTCGGCTATAGATTCGTGTTCAGACCTTCTGGTGACTTTCGGCGGACACCCTTACGCTGCCGGTCTGGCGATGAAAAAAGAGTCGTTAGACGAATTTATAACACGTTTCGACGACTTTGTAAACAACAACATTCTACCCGAACAGCTTATACCTCAAATAAATATAGACACCGAAATAGATTTTGCCAATATATCGGCTAAGTTTATACGTATCGTCAAACAGTTTGCTCCGTTTGGTCCTCGCAATATGAAACCCGTATTCTGTACCAAGCAGTTACGAGACTATCGTAATCAAAGCAAACTGATAGGAAAAGACAATACACATGCCAAACTGATATTGACGCAAGACGATAAAATATTTTTCGATGGAGTAGCTTTTTGTTCGGGATATATGCGAGATTATAATATGGAAAAGATTATAAATCACTTACGTAGCGGTGGTTATATAGATATTTGCTATACCATGGAAGAAAATAGCTTCAACGGCACTACCACCAATCAGCTGATGATTAGGGATATAAAAATTTCATAGTATTGATAGATGTTATCTATCATTTTTCATAAAAAAATGCTTACCTTTGAACATAAATATCAGTATATTTATACGATGTACAAACTATTGAATACAAGCTACTTCAATTCGAACACAACATTTTCAGACATGAAAATAATTTTCTTTTATAGGTAAATACTATTTTACTTATAAAAGAGTTTTTTTATACTGCGTATGGCTTTTGAATGAACTATAAGCAATCAATTGAAAGATAATCAAATATGGACAATACATTTTTTAGTAAATTTACGCCGAAGGAGCCGAAGTTTTTCCCCTTGTTGGAGTCTTTGGCAGAGGTATCGCACAAGTCGGCAGAGCAACTAATCTCTTGTGTAAAAGACAATAAACCCGAAATATTACAGCGCATAAGAGACCTTGAACACGAAGGCGACCGTGTAATCGAAAAAGTATATTACGAACTCAACGATACGTTCATCACGCCTTTCGACCGCGAGGATATAAATTCCTTAGCCAACGGTATCGACGACGTTACAGACCAGATATACGGTTGTGCCAAACGCATAACGTTCTACAAACCGAAACAAATACCTCGGGCTGCCGAAGAGATAGCCCAGATGGTGCTCGAAGGCACACAATATATGCACAAGGCAATAGGAGAGTTGCACTCGCTTAAGAAAAAAGCAGGCGAAATAGAGAAATATTGCAACAAACTGCACGAGATAGAGAGCCAAGCCGACGAAGTGTTTCAGAACTTCACCATCGAACTGTTCGAAAACTATACCGATGCAATAGAGATAATCAAGCTCAAAGAGATTGTCAACGTACTCGAAGGCATCACAGACGAGATAGACCATATCGGTAAGACCATAAAAATAATAATTGTCAAATACGCATAATAAGCAATACATCGTAAATATAACATTCTAAAACACTTACATCTTGTGGTTTTATTAGTAACAATCGTACTACTCGCTCTTTTGTTCGATTTCATCAATGGCTTCCACGACGCAGCCAACTCTATCGCTACAATTGTTTCCACGCGGGTACTGACACCTTTTCAAGCAGTTATTTGGGCTGCTTTTTTCAATTTTGTTGCCTTTTTTATCTCGAAGTTCATCATCGGAGAGTTCGGCATAGCCAACACCGTATCCAAAACCGTAGTAGAGAGTTA
This sequence comes from Porphyromonadaceae bacterium, assembly GCA_905372135.1. Lineage (GTDB taxonomy): Bacteria > Bacteroidota > Bacteroidia > Bacteroidales > Paludibacteraceae > F0058. Next base: position 5,018 of record CAJPNS010000020.1, read on the forward strand.
TCTTGTAGGTAGTGTCGCTCTAAAAGTGATACTTTCGGGTGTCTTGGCTGCCGTGGTTTGGAATCTGCTTACGTGGTGGCTGGGCATTCCGTCGTCGTCGTCGCACACCCTCATCGGAGGATTTGCGGGGGCAGCCATAGCCGCTTGGGGCTGGCAAGCCGTGCACGGCGAAGTGGTGTTCAAGATAGCAGCATTCATACTAATCGCTCCTCTGGTAGGTATGGTTACGGCAATGATTATCACTATTATAATCGAGCATATCTGTAAAAAAATTAATCCGCACAAGGCAAACCACTGGTTCAAGAGACTGCAACTGCTCTCGTCGGCTCTCTTTAGTATCGGACACGGTATGAACGACTCGCAAAAAGTAATGGGTATCATAGCCGCAGCAATGATAGCAGCTCACTCTCTGGGCTTGGCAGGAGGCATAAACTCTATCAACGACTTGCCGAGTTGGGTGCCAATCACGTGTTTTACAGTGATCTCTATCGGCACTATGAGCGGTGGTTGGCGAATAGTAAAAACTATGGGTTCTAAGATAACCAAAGTAACACCATTCGAGGGCGTAGTGGCAGAAACAGCAGGAGCTATCACTCTGTATATGACCGAAATACTTAAAATCCCCGTATCTACCACACACACTATCACGGGTGCTATCATCGGTGTTGGAGCTACCAAACGTCTCTCGGCTGTCCGCTGGGGAGTAACCCAAAGTCTGCTTGTGGCTTGGCTGCTTACAATACCTGTAAGTGCCTTACTTGCAGGCATTATTTATAAAATCGTAGCTTTATTCTAAAAGTGCTTTGTTATGAATAAGATTCTGAAGAAGATAGAATTTTCTTCTCTCGTAACGGGATTTATAGTAGAAGCACCTGAGGTGGCACGCTCTCGTCGGGCAGGACACTTCGTCATAGTCCGTACGGGCGAAAAAGGCGAGCGTATACCGCTTACAATCGCCGATAGCGACAAAGAGGCAGGCACTATATTGATTATAATACAAAGAGTGGGCGTCTCTACCAACAAGCTGTGCGACCTCAACGAAGGCGACTACATAACAGACTTGGTAGGTCCTCTGGGACAGTCGACACACGTAGCCGATTTCGGCACAGTGGTCTGTGCCTGCGGAGGAGTAGGAGCAGCTCCTATGCTTCCTATCGCCAAAGCGCTGAAAGAAGCAGACAACAAGATAATCGTAATACTTGCAGCCCGTACCAAAGAACTCATAATACTCGAAGAGCAGTTCCGACAATTTGCCGACGAAGTGCTGATATATACCGACGACGGTTCGTACGGTATCAAAGGTCTGGTTACCAACGGAGTAGAAAAGGTCATAAAACGCGAAAAAGTCGGCAAGGTCGAAGCCATCGGTCCTGCGGTGATGATGAAATTCGTATCGCTGCTGACCAAACAATACGACATTCCCACCGAAGTATCGCTCAATACCATTATGGTCGACGGTACGGGTATGTGCGGAGCCTGCCGCATAACGGTCGACGGGCAGACAAAGTTCGTATGTGTCGATGGTCCCGAGTTCGACGGACACAAAGTCGATTTCGACGAAATGATAATGCGACTCAGCTACCGAGAAGCGTAGAAAGTCAGCGACTTACCACTACCCTACTCCTACCAAGCGTCTACTCACCGGCGGGACGAGTCTTCCACCTGCGGTGCATCCAGACCCATTGAGTAGGATTTTCCCTTATAATTTGCTCGATAGCATCGGATTGTATCTGTGTATTCACTATAAGGTCGTTTTCTTTGTTATCGGTCTTGACCATCTCTAATGGTCTGTAAATAGTGAATTTATATTTTTTGATACCTATTTGCTTCATAGCCATCGGCAATATTGCAGCATCGGTATCGGCAGCCAGCCTCGATGCTCCGAGAGGAGTGAATGTTTTTCGTCCGAAAAAATCGACAAAACACCCCCTTACCGATGTATCTTGGTCTATCATCAATATCAAGCATTTACCCTCGTGTAGACTTTTTACCAGCTGTTTGTAAGACCCGTCTCTATTGAAATTGACCATTCCGCGTCGTTTGCGAAACCATACCATAGATTTCTGTACCATAAACCCTTTGATAGGCTTACTTGCAGCTACCGTATCGTACCCCAACATCGGTGGAGTAACCGCCGACAATTCCCACGACGAAATATGAGGCACGAGGCAGACAACGCCCTTGCCCTTGTCGTAGGCAGCCTTTAAATACTCTTCGCCTTCGACTTCTACTATCTTGAAGTAACGCTTGGGTTTCCTGATATAAACAAATGAAAAAAAGTCGAGAAAAGCAGAGGCTACATTCGAAAAGACCTCTTTTGCCATTGTTACTACCTCGTATCCCGACAAATCGGGGTATGCCTTAGAAATATTGTCTAATGCCGTATTGCGGGCTATATGTCCGTATTTATAATATATTTTACCTGCAAACGAGTCGATTACGCGGCGTAATGGTCGAGGACATATCCACAAGAATATCATAATAATAACGAAAAACGGATAAGCCAAAAGCAATACCGCCTCTCGTCTGAAATTACTTATCTGCCAGCGTTCTATCCTAATCTTTTTTAAGCAAGCCATTTAGCACTACATCCATAATCATTTGTCGTCGGTCGTTGGCATATGTCGCTACGTTGCTATTCATATAAGGAGCTTCCATCCCCTTGAGTGCGTACAACATAAACATAGCCGTCCACTGCGACGATAGCCCTTTGAACGAACCATCGGCAATACCCTCGTCGATAATCTGCCGAAGCATCTTTATCTCTTTCATATCGATAGGACGACGAGCTTTCTCAACCTCCTGAATATCTTTGAAAAAATCGGCTTTGAGCGACCCATTACGAAAGACCACCTCCTTGATAGTCTCGAAGCGAGTAAAAATATAAATTTCAAGTTTTTTATGTGGGTCGACATTGATCGCCATTATCTCCTCGAGCTTCTTAATGATGATATTCATCTCATTCTCAATCACTGCCGTATAGACTTCGTCTTTATTGTTGAAGTAGTCGTAAATTGTACGCCTTACCTTGCCCGCAAGTACTGCTATATCGTTCATAGTAACGTTGTCCTTGCCTTTTTGAGCAAATAATTCACGAGCAACATTAATAAACAATGTCCTAGTAATGACCGACTTAGGAATATTCATAAATATATTTTCTTGCAAAATTACCAAAAATTCACCAAAGATCAAATCTATTCTTACAAATATAGCAACTTTTTGTATTACAGTATCTACTCTTCAATTCTCTCAATGCCTGCGACTCAAACGCACTGCGACTATCGATACCCAGACTCGCAAACCCCTTGGTAATAAAGTTTTTTTCCGATGGAATATTTTTAAGCAGTTCTCTCGACAAGTCGGTATATTCCAATATGTTGAATTTGACACCATAAGCATAGAAAAACGGGATAACGCTATTAATCAACAAAGTATCTATCGTACTCTTCGATAAATTTCTATGAATACGGTCGGACTTAGCGCCGAAACGATAATGTGAAGTCCAATACTCCGATGGAGTACATCGATAGTAATCAATAAGTTTACGATACGATTTCTGCTCTATAACCTTCGAAAACAGCCTCGACGAACGATGTATGATAGCTGCAAATTGCGCTATCCTCAAGGTCGGAAAGTTCGTAGGACGTACCCGAAACTGCTTCCACTGTGCGACAGACATCGGTTGCAAGCCGTACTTCTGCCGCAGAAAAGCGAACTCTTTCCGTAACAGGTCGAAATACTCGTCTTCGACAGATTGTTCCAAGAATCCGCCAACACCGAATAGCAAGGCTTCTATCTGAGTAAGATTGTCTTTGTGTTTAGCTAAAATCTTTTGTGGCAGCCTTTTAGCTAACGCCTCGAAAGCATCGGCATTGGTACCGAAACCGAAACTGCGTGCAGTAGTAACATAAAATGCCTCTTCCCAGTCGTTTGACGTCTCTTGCAACAACTGTTCGACCGCCAAAAGACGATTAGCAAGGCGTTCGTCGAGCAACTTCGAAAATAGAGACGACAAATCTTTTTTGCCTTTGGAAGTGAGCAACTTATCTGCACAATATATAAAATCCATATCGAATCGCTCGAACTCCTCTCTGAGATACTCGGGATACGATATTACAAGCTGCGGTACGGGAGAACCATCTGTCCGAAGCGATATACCATCGTCTTCGAGTATTACGTGCAGTATTACAGCATCATAGGCTTTGTCTGTATTGTGTCCGTGACGTTGCCAATCGCTCGAACGAATATGAAACTCTACATTCCCAGCCCAGACGATATCGCCTATTTTCACTTTGGCGTTGAATACGTCGGCACCAGCGTCGGTATTCAGTTGTCCTGTATCAATTATCTCCACACTCTGCCCATCGGTAGTATACTGCTTGGAATAGAACAACTTATTGAACCAAATATACTGTAAAAAATATTCTTTCATAAATACATATTTAGACACAAACGATATATTTACTTGACAATAAACGCCTTAAGACAATTCTAATTCTCTGCGTTCAGGATAATTGTTTCGGAAATATTCGAACCTCTCGGGATTGTTTTTAAGATTTATCGAATCTCGCTCTATATCATAGTTTTGAATTAACGTCCGTAGGAGCTGGCTGCCTTTTGACATATTTGTCTGCTTGGGACTAAGCTTTGTTTGCACAGCTAAACCATTAAGAGAGAAATACTCCGAGATAGCATTGATACACATAGCAGTAGCATTTGCCTTACCATCGGCAGAATAGCCCGCTATATGTGGGGTAGCTATGAATGCTTCTTTAAGAATGTGACTATTAATATCCGGCTCGCCCTCCCAGCAATCTATGGCAAAGCCACCGATTCGCCCATCTCTATATGCCTCTGTCATAGCCTGTTCGTCGACTACGCCACCTCTTGCAGCATTTACTATAAGCGGTCGTTTGGCACATCGCTCGAAAAAAGCGGTATCGGCCAAATGGTAAGTCGGAAATTTGCCATCGTTCGTCAGCGACGTATGGAAAGAGATAATGTCGCATTGCTCGGCTATATCGCTCAACGAGACAAAGTCGTGCCTCACACCACTCTGCTCCAACGGTGGGTCGTTCACTAACACTTTTACACCTAATCTGTTAGCCATCTTTTCTACTGCCTTACCGACAAAACCATATCCTACGATTCCGAGTGTGAGAGTCGAGATATCGAGTTGTTTTTTTGCCGTCCACACAGCCAAAACCGAACCAATATACTGAGCCACCGAAGAGGCATTGCAGCCACGAGCAACAAAAACTTCGATACCTACCTTACGACAAAAATCCATATCGATATGCTCGTATCCGGCTGTGGCAGTGGCTATCATTTTGATATTGGTACCGAGCAGCAACGCCTTATCGCATCTGGTACGAGTACGCACTATCAACGCATCTGCCTCTTTTACAGACAGATGGTCGATAAATGCCGACGGCAAATACTCTACCGAGCAGACACTATCGAAAACACCTTCGATAAACGGGATATTACGGTCGATAACTATCTTCATATATGACGATTTTTTTTGTAAAAATACATTTTTTTCCGCAACCACAAAAAAGATGTAATTTTGCACCCGAAACAACAGATACCTCGATGCCCCAGACAAAGCAATACGGATTCCCTAAATCAGAACATTTGGTAGGCAAAAAAAATATAGCTTCTCTCTATGCCAAAGGCAATAAGCTATCGGAATCGCCTCTGCTTCTTATATATATATTTACCGATGCGGCAGAAAGTGCAAAAGTGCTTTTCTCGGTACCCAAGAGGCATTTTCGGCATGCCTCAGCCAGAAACAGATACAAGCGGTTGCTGCGAGAAGCGTATCGGCTCAATAAAAGTATTATAACAGAGAGTCTTAGCGGTAGACCGTTCGGTATCGATATGGCGATAACGGTTACTGATACGGAAGTGCCTAATTTCGTCTCTACCGAACGTAATATCATCGGTTTACTAACGGCATTGGCAGCAAAAATATATGAAAAAGATATCTAAAATACTATCCTCCATACTAATATTGCCCATCGTCTTTTATCAGAAAGCAATATCGCCAATGTTGCCTGCAAGTTGCAGATATACACCCACTTGCTCGCAATACGCAATAGAGGCTATACGAAAGCATGGCATAGTAAAAGGTAGTGTCTTGGCTATCAGGCGAATACTACGTTGCCACCCGTGGGGAGGGCATGGTTACGACCCCGTCCCCGATTGATTGTTGTCGGGTAGCCGCATAATCAACTTTTTCAGTTGTCGCTTCGATATATTGCCGAGATCGAGCGTAAATATCTCATTCTTAGGCATAAGCTCCGACATATTGTGTGTCGGTGTCTTGCTATTGTATGGACAAGAGTCTATGCACGAATCACATCCCCATAGTCGATTGCCTATAAATGGTTTAAGCGTATCGGGAATTTCGCCCTTGTGAGTTTTATTCAGATACGATACACAACGGCTTGCATCGAGTATATGCGGTGATACTATCGCTTTTGTAGGACACGCCTCGATACATCTGTTGCAATTACCGCATAGGTCGGGTTCTATTTGTGTATTGTACTGCAGTGGAATATCTACAAAAAGTGTCCCTATAAAAGTCATAGAGCCGTATTTACGATTTATAAGCAGTGAGTTTTTCCCTATCCACCCGAGCCCTGCCCTTACGGCGAGAGCCTTTTCGAGTACAGGCGCCGAATCGACAAATGCAGTGCCGGAGCAGGGTATTATCTCTGTCTGTATATGCTTTAACAGCCGACGAAGCATCTCTTTTACTACGAAATGATAGTCGGTACCGTAGGCGTATTTGGCTACTTGAGGACGACCGGCAGGAATGGTACGTAACGGTTTGTAATTGAGCAGAACCACTATTGCCGACTGAGCGTTTTCGGCCAGCAAACTCGGGGCGAGTCGCACATCGAGATTACGCTCCATATAACTCATAGTACCATTGTAACCGTGTTGTAACCAATCGATAACATAAGGTGCTTCTCGGTCAAACGGACGAGTATCGGTAACGCCACAAGCCGAAAAGCCTATTTTAAGGGCTGCCTCGATAATATCTGCCGTAATACGTGTCGTATCTTTCATATATCGTACAAAAGTAATATTTCGATTACAACAAGAGACAGACTTTATGGGTAAGATTGTAAATATACGCCCCCCGTAAACAAAAAAGCTACCGTAAGGTAGCTTTTATCAATTACTTAGTTGCTTTGGTATTGTTTATTTTCAACTCTTTCTTCACCAAGTCGGTAACATCTACCGCTTTTGGCGACTTGTATAGTACCGTATTTTTGTCGAGTATCACCAGAAAGTTATTCTTGGCACCGACAGACTCTATAGCCTTCAATATACGCTCTTGAACCGGTTTGAGCAGCGTAGCCTGCTTTTGCTGTGCATCTTGACGTATGGTACGTACCGTAGTCTCGTAACGTTGATACAAGGTCTGAATTTTTGCCTCTTGATCGGCTTTCATAGTGGCAGTAGCGTTAGCCTTCATCTGCTCGTATTTAGCCTCTTCACTTTTGATTTCGGTCTCCATATCTTGCAGATACTTAGTATTCTGAGCATTGTAATCTGCTATCTGTTTTTCGATATCGGATATTTCCGGCATATCCATCATTATCTGTTCTGCATCGATATATCCAATTTTAACCTCTTGCGAAAATGCCACGAAAGGCACTGCTAACACCAATAGTGATAATAAAAATTTTTTCATTTCTGATTTTATGTCTTTTTTTAAGTTGTTGATATGCTTGATTTTTTTATTTCGAATATCCCATAGCCGACAATACTTCGTCGCTAATATCAATTTTCGGGGATGCAAAGATAATACCTATATTTGAATTTTTATCAATTATAAGGTCGTATTTTTTTGTATTACTTAGCTCTTGTATAGCGTTGTATATTTCGTCTTGTATAGGTTTTATCAGTGCATTACGTTTTTTGAAAAGTTCGCCTTCGGCTCCGAAATATTGCTTTTTCTTTTCGTTTACTTGGCGTTCTTTGGCAATAATGTCGTTTTCGCGCTGTTTTTTCATCTCAGGAGTAAGAAACACAAGCTCAGTCTGATAGTTTTTGTACATAGTCTGCACCTCTGTCTGAATAGCCTCTACCTCTTTCTGCCACTTAGTAGAAAGTTGGTTCAATTGGTCGTTTGCCGACTCGTATTGAGGTATGGCTTTTAGTATATAGTCCATATCTATAACAGCTACTTTCTGTGCGTTCATACCGACAACTGCCGAAAGAACCATCAATGAAATCATTAGTATTTTTCTCATAATTATTTCCTTTTATATTATTCCTCTTTTGATGGCAATAATAGCCAAAGTTTAATATTGCAATGATAAGTCGATTAGAATTCTTGTCCAAGTACGAAAGTAAACTGGCTTCCACTTCTCGTATTGGAGCCGTAAGGATTGTCGAAACCGTAGCCCCAGTCGAGACCAAGCAGACCAAATATTTGTAAGAATACTCTGAGACCTACTCCGGCAGAGCGTTTTATATGGAACGGATTGAACTGAGAGAAATCGCTCCAACAGTTACCGCCTTCGACGAAAGCCAAAGCCCATACCACCGTACTTTGCTGCATCAGAATCGGATAGCGTAGCTCCATAGTAAGACGAGTGTAGATATTACCGTTAGATGTGCGTGTAGCAGGGTTGATAGGAGTCAGTGCTCCGGAATTATACCCTCTAAGTCCGACAATCTCGGTACCAGGCGATGAATAGGCACTCATACCGTCGCCACCGACGTAAAACTTTTCGAAAGGCGTACGTTTGTATTTATTAAAATACCCCACGAAACCGTATTCGACACGCGTCATAAGTACAAGTTTCTCATTACGACTGATGGGAGTAAACATTTTTGCCGAAAATTTCCATTTATGATACTCTATCCAACGGCGAGTCTGCTCTGCCGGCATATTGCTGTAATCTTTACCCGACAATAGCGAATAAGGAGGAGTAACATTGAGCGACAGAGTGAAGACCGAACCTTTTCGGGTATAAATGGGGTTATCTATCGAATTGCGTTGCAGAGTAATACCAAGAGATAGATTGTTTGACAATCCGTTTTTAAACCCGAAATAGTAGTCGTACCAATTCTTGAGGTTGTATTGTTGGTACGAAAGTTCGGTATACAACGAGAAATAATCATCGGGCCATCTCAGACGAGTACCGATACCAAGCGAAGCCCCGAATGTAAACATTCTTGTACCTGAGTCGTATTCATTAGTATATCCGGCACCTGTCAGCCCGTTGTGGTAGTTGTATCCGTAATACGGATTAAGGTTGTTGTTGAGAGCATTTCTATAACGCTCGCTAAGCCCTGTCTGTATCGCATAGTATACGCTTGCCGAGAGCGAATTTGGTCGTTTGCCACCGAGCCACGGCTCGAGGAACGATATACTGAAGTTTTGGTAATATTTGCCGCTCGCTTGCGCTCTGATATTGAAGGTCTGCCCCTCGCCTTGCGGAACGATACGGTAAGTCGACGGACGGAATACATTCTGTATCGCAAAGTTGGTAAACTTCACTCCGACAGAAAGTATAAGTCCCTGAGGCGATATACCGGCCGAGAACTCAAACTGGTCTGATGCTTTCGACTCGAGCGAATAGTTGATATCGACAGTACCGTCTTCTACATTTGGCTGTATAAGGTCGCCCTTGTAAAGCTTCTCTTCGTCGAATAGTCGCATTTGAGCCAGGTCTCGAAGTGAGCGGATAAGGTTGTTTTGCGAATAGATATCGCCGGGACGCGTACGCAACTCGCGACGTATCACGTGCTCGTATACACGTGTATTCCCTTTGATTATTACTTTATTGATAGCGGCGGGTTTACCCTCGTATATACGAAACTCGAAGTTGATAGTATCGCCATCGATACTTTCTTCGACCGGATCCACTTGCGAGAAGAGATAACCATTGTCTTTGTAGAGCGACATCACTGCATCTTCGTCGCCATTGAGTCGCTTGTCGAGTTGTTTCTGATTGAAGACGTCGCCCTTGCGGATATTCAGATATGCTCCCAGTATCTCGGTGGGATACAATGTATTACCACTCCAAGCCATATTACCGAAATAGTATTTCTTTCCTTCGTTGACTGTAATGTGTATATCTACGTGTGCCGAATCTACAGCCACTACGCTATCGCTCACAATAGCAGCATCGCGAAATCCTATTTCATTGTATTTATCTATAATAGACTGTTTATCTACTTCATATAGAGAGCGAACGAATTTTTTACTTTTGAAGAAGTTGAGCAATGTCGGGCGATTGGTCTTTTTCATCGCATTGTCTATCTTGGTGACACTCAATGCAGTATTACCATATACGATAATATCGCGGACCTTCACTTTATTTTTCTTATCGACCACTATATCAATATTTACCAGCCCTTTATCCGTATCCGGATGTTGAACTACAGCGACTTCCGTATTTTCGTATCCTTTATCTAAAAAGTAGTTTTTCGTGAGTACTTTTATCCTATCGGTAAGGTCGGCGGTGAGTATATCGTTTGTCTTGATATTGATTTTCTTTTCGATATCTTCCTGTTCCGATTTTTTTACACCCTGATATGTTATGGTTTTTATCTTAGGACGTTGGAGGAGATATATGTTGAGCCAGATGCTATCGTTCGATATCTTGTCGGCCGATATCTGTATGTCTGAAAAATATCCTTGTCGCCAGAAACGCTTTATTACCGACGAAATAGCTCTGCCTGGCACCGATATTTTATCGCCTACCGATAGCCCCGAGAATCCGATAATAATATAATTTTCATAAGTAAAATCACCTGTTACTCTTATATCTGCTATTGTATATTCTTTTGATTCATCGTAGCTTATAGTGCTGTCATTTTGAGCCGAAAGTATCGTCGAACTCAGCAACAGGAGAAGTACGATTATACAATATTTTTTTCTGATTATCATTTAATTAGGTATATGAATTATTGTTTCTTTACTGATTTTATTTGTTCGCTTGTCTTACCGAATCGACGCTCTCTGTGTTGGAATTGATATATGATATCGTAGTAATCTTCTTTGCTAAATTCTGGCCAATATTTCTTTGTGAAAAAAAATTCGGCGTATGCAGCCTGCCAAAGCAAGAAGTTTGATATCCTGATATCTCCTCCTGTACGAATCACTATATCGGGGTCGGGTATATTGCTTGTAGTCAGATATTTCGAGACGAGACTTTCGTCGATACTTTCCGTATTTATTATCCCTTTTTCGATATCAGATGCTATATTTTTCACGGCATTAGTTATTTCCCACCGCGACGAATAGCTTAGTGCCAATACGAGAGTGAGCCCTGTGTGTTTACTTGTATCGGCGATACAATTTTGCAGTTTTATTCTCACGTCTTCGGGCAATCTCATAAGGTCGCCGATAGCTAACAGTCTGACATTGTTCTTGATAAACGTTTCTCGCTCTTTTTCGATACTCTCTACCAATAGCCCCATTATACCGTGTACCTCTTCTTGCGGACGACTCCAATTTTCGGTAGAAAAAGTATACAGCGTAAGGTACTGTATGCCTATCTCTACCGATGCCTCGGTAATAGTACGCACAGTACTTATGCCACTCGTATGTCCAAATATACGGTCGTATCCTTGTTGCTTAGCCCATCTGCCATTGCCATCCATTACGATGGCTATATGCTTGGGCAACTGCTCTTTATCTATCTGGTCTTTTTGCACTGGAAAAAACTCAATTTTTTAGTATCCCTGATAAAAATAGTCCGGACGTCCATCTCTACACGAGGGACATATCTCCCAGAAATCGAACGATATATACAATGCCGCGGTAGAGTACCAATCGTTGTTGTTCCACATCGATTTGGGCAGATTCAGCGGATTGTCGACGAGGTCGAAATTGTCGTTCCAGAGGGTTTTCTGGAAACTCCAGTAAGCACCTAAATTCCACCTCTTTGCGAAGTGCCACTTCACTCCCAAACCCATCGGAACTATCGGTGCAACATTGTCGTTGAAATACGATACTCCTAAACCGGCAAAAATATATGGCGAGATATTAGCTGCAAACGGTTCGAGCGACATTGCAGCAAAATTGAAAAAATTGAATTCTGCAATCAGAGCAGCATCGGCAAAAAATGTTTTTACATCTTTACCACCAACATCACCTATACCGGCCATACCGCTTGTAGACTGTAACTTAGCTTCCCAATGTCCATTGAATTTGTATTTTAGGAATGCTCCTCCGGTAGCCATAGTCTTATTGAATAGCTTCGTATTGACGTCGCCAAGATAGAAACTACCGCCTCCCAATGCACCAACTTCCATGTAATATCTTGTCCATTTGTATTTTTGGGAGTATGCGTTAGGTATTACCACACAGGCAATTAAAGCTAATAAAAACAATCTTGTGTACTTCATTGTGCAAAAAAATTTTACGTTAATAAAAAGCGATTTCAACACTAAGATAAGAACTATCTGCCTGCAAAAATACTATTTTTTCTATGAAACCGCACCAATTTAGTTTTAAATAACGTTAATACACTACTTATCATCTCAGTATGACTATTGCAGCCGATGCTACCTTTTGTTTTTTACAGTAGCCCAAATCAATGCTGCTGCTACACTTACGACTATTACATACACAGGCGAAATTCTGAATACGACGATAGCCACCACTACTGCTATGGGTATCAGTGCAGTAAATAGTCCTATTTTTGCTTTTTTGCATAGAGACAATACGGGCAAGGCTATAAGCGCTATCACTACGGGACGCACTCCATGGAATACGTTGTTTACCACTGTATTATCTCTAAATCTCACGAAAAACGCAGATATCAAAAGTATTATAGTAAAAGCAGGCAGGCAGGTCGATATTACACACAATACGGCTCCTTTTTTCCCGAAAAACAGATTTCCCATCAATATCGAAATATTGACCGCCAAGATTCCGGGCGACATCTGTGCTATACTCAGATAGTTGTAAAAAGTATCGCGGTCGAGCCAACGGTTTTTGGTTACCAGCTCGTTTTCGATAAGCGAAATCATCGCATAGCCTCCGCCGAAGGTGAAGGCTCCTATCTTGAAAAACGTAAACAAAAGTTGTCGGTAGGTGGGTTTCATATCGGCTACTGTAGCAAGTAGTATATATCTATATAGCAACCAATTAAATCATTCTTAGAGCGTTGTTTTCTTTAATTCGCATCTCTTGCTGCTCGTCGGCGGTTTTGTCGTTTTGCCCGCATAGGTGTAAGATTCCGTGTATCATTACCCTTTTGAGTTCTTCATCGAAACTTACCGAATACTCTTTGGCATTGGCAGTTACCGTATCGACAGAGATGAAAATATCGCCGCTCAGAGTGTCTCCTTCGCAGTAGTCGAATGTGATGATATCGGTATAGTAGTCGTGCTGAAGGAATTGTCTGTTTATTTCAAGGATTTTTTCATCATCGCAAAAGATATAATGGATTTCGCCGATTTTCTTACCGTATGTATGAGCCACCATCGCTATCCAATTGGAGATGATATTCCTATAAAACTTTGGTTTTCCGACGTTTTCGGTGTGATATTTGATCATATTCGTTTTGTCTGTTTAAAGAAAAATATTTTTATCGTATTCTATATCAGAGAGATACAAACCACATGCATCTATCGATTGCCCTGCTTTCTGCCTGTCTTTTGCTTCGATGATACTCATAAAACCTTCGGTATCAATACTGTGCTCACCGACGAGAATAAGCGTACCGACGGTAGCCCTTACCATATCGCGCAGAAAACGGTCGGCTTTGATGGTAAATACCCATATATCGCCCCTTTGCTCCCATTCGGCACTCAACACCTTGCAGTTGTTGGTTCGGGTGTCGGTATGTAATTTGGAAAAAGATGTGAAGTCTGTGTATTCGAGCATTTTAGCGGCTGCCGTATTCATTGCATCGAAGTCAAGTTTACGATAGTGTCTGTAAACCAGACCTTTGAGAAAGGGATTTTTGTCGAAATGCAGCATATATTCGTAAGTACGGCTCAACGCCGAAAATCGAGCGTGTGCATCCGACTTCACCTTTACTATCCGACTTACAGAGATATCCCAAGGCAGCAAACTATTGAGTTGCTTACAAATAGCATCGGTATCGATAGGCAATTCGCAATCGAAATGCGCTGCCATAGAGCGTGCGTGTACGCCTGTATCGGTGCGTCCAGCTCCCGTTAGATCTATCTGTCTGCCTATTATGAGCGATAGGGCTTTTTGTACGACCTCCTGAACGGTAGTGGCATTAGGTTGTATTTGCCATCCGTGATAGTTTGAACCATTGTACGACAGATAGATAAAATAACGCATAGGCATAGGCACACGTACAGCGTTATATTAAGTACTCGGCTATCTGTATGGCGTTTAGTGCAGCTCCTTTTCTGATTTGGTCGGCAACGCACCAAAAAGCCAATCCATTCGGATTTGCAAGGTCTTTGCGTATCCTGCCCACAAACACCGCATCTTTACCTGTTGCAGGCAGAGGCATCGGGTATTGGCTGTGTTCGACATCGTCGATAAGCTCTACTCCACTCGCTTTGGCGAAAGCCTTACGAGCTTCGTCGACAGATATGGGCTTTTCGGTTTCGACCCAGATACTTTCGGAATGTGCTCTAAAAGAGGGTACTCTGACACAAGTTGCCGATACGGCAAGGTCAGAGTGCATTATCTTTCGAGTCTCGTGATACATCTTCATCTCTTCTTTGGTGTATCCGTTGTCGGTAAACACATCGACCTGCGGTATCATATTGAATGCCAGCTGGTGAGGAAATTTTTTCACAATTACCTCTTCGCCGAGGATATAGTCCCAGCATTGCTCTCGAAGCTCGTCCATAGCTGCTGCTCCCGCTCCGGAAGCTGCCTGATACGTAGACACATATATGCGTTTTATATGCGATATATCGTCTATGGCTTTCAGAGCTACTACCATCTGTATGGTGGTGCAGTTTGGATTGGCGACGATACGTCGCGGACAGAATTTAGCATCGATAGCATTCACTTCAGGCACTACCAAAGGGACATTTTCGTCCATCCTGAATGCCGACGAATTGTCTATCATTATGCAGCCAAATCGGGTAATATCATTGGCAAACTCCTTTGAAACGTCGGAAC
>CAJPNS010000021.1 GCA_905372135.1 Porphyromonadaceae bacterium
CGCTCGTTGATAGCGTCGACCTGAGGTTTGAGTACACGCATCTTAGCCGAGCTCATATAAGACTTGAAAGTAAGCGGCAACAACACCACCTTTATAATGATAGTAACGATAAGTATTATCAGCCCCCAACTGCTTAAGAACGAACTTAACAGGTTGAAAAGCGGTATGATGGCGTATTTATTGACCCAGCGAAATAGTGCCCACCCCAGCGGTATTAACTCTTGCAAATTGGGGCGATGTGCCTTGTCGACGCTCTCGTCGTTGAAGCTCGATAGTATCTTGTATTGGTTTGGCACGAAAAACATCTGCATTGCCGTAGTCTTGGCTCCCGTAGGGTCAAAGTCGATAGTGGAGTTTACGGTGAAGTGCTTCAGGTATGGCGATGTTTCGTCGTCGACAACGTCGCTTTTGAACATTGCCGTAGGGAAGTTGTTTTTATTTAACAATATGGTACTGAAAAAGTGGTCTTTCGCCGCGAACCACATAGTAGGCGTGCTCGACGACTTCATATCGTTTTTAGTATCGCTCAGGCGTTCGATATCGTTGTCGGTGTACATATAGTTGAGCGTGGCATATCGGTTTTCGGTCTTGCGGCTATTCTCTTGTCGTCTTATGGTGGTCTGCCAAGCGAAATCGAGCTTGTTGGTCATCGGAGCCAGATAGCTCTGCATATTGTGGGCTGCTATATCGAAGTCGATTCGGTAGCTGCCCTTCGCAATACGATAGATGAAATCGACATAACTATCCGCAGCGGGTTGCAGGCGGAGAGTTACGATAGTGTTAGTGCTGTCTTTTACGATAGGCTGCGGCACGAAAAACATCTCACGTGTCGACAGTACTCTGCTATCCGATGTCTGCAGCAATATATCGAGCGAACTCTCAGCATCGCCCTCGAATAGTACGAGCGGTTTGCCATCGTATGTCTTATAACCTTTAAGCTCAGCGTATTCGACAAACCCGCCTCGGGGCGAGAATCGAAGACGAAGCAGGTCGGTCTCGACCTCTACCGGAGTGCTATCGCCACTCTGAGCGGCAGCGAAAAGCCCCAGTTGGGCTCTGCGTAGCGAGTCGCTTATAGTATCGACCTTGAGCTGTAACTCTTTTGCGATACCCTGTTGCTCTTGCTCTGCTTGTGAGTTACGGATAGAGTCGTTTATTCGTTGCCTTTCGGCCAATTGCTCTTTCGAGGGGCGGTTGAGGTAGTTGAATCCGATAAATATGGCTATAATCAGGACAATACCGATGATTGTTTGTTTGTTCATTACTTATGTGTTGCTTAGCGTTATATTTTGTAATTCTATATTATCAATCTTTGGGGCGACAAAATTAATAAAAAAAACGGCAATCGTCGGCAAATAATATTTCACTCCCATAGAGGGCGACGACGAGCGAGTAGCCTACTGCCGCAGGTCATACGATGTAAAAGATACGTACCAAAATCTCGAAAAGACGATTGGGCAACACCGTGTGTGCCGCCACCGACAGCTTTTGTATGAAGTTAGGTGCTATCAGGTAACGCAGACGAGGTGAACGTTTACGGACTATCTTAGATATCTTTCGAGCTAAATATCGCGGGTCGCCGCCGCCGCGTTCGTCTTGCTCTATATTCTTTATTACACGAGCAAACGATTCGCCGTAGTCGCTATCGTTGATAGTGGCAGCCGATACCTTACGGTTGGCAGTGAAGCCCGTATTGAAGTCGCCCGGCTCTACGATTACTACCCGTATACCAAACTGTTTGGTCTCCAGACTCAACGCCTCGGAATACGCCTCCACTGCAAACTTAGACACAGAGTAGAAACCCTGATACGGGATAGCAAACACGCCTCCGATAGAACTTATATTTATAATAGTCCCGCTACGCTTCGCCCGCATATACGGCAATACAGCCGCACACATACCGACTACCCCTCTGAGGTTGGTATTCATTTGCAGGTCTATCTCTTCGTCCGACGCCAACTCCGTAGCTCCGGCGATGCCTACTCCTGCGTTGTTGATTAATACGTCGATTCTACCCTGCTCCTGCACTATAGAATCTACAACGGATTTCACTCCGTGTCGGTCGGTAACGTCGAGACGTCTGACGATAAGCCCTTCGAGGCTGAAATCGAGCTCTCGACGCGAAGTACCGTAGACTATATGTCCGTCGCCAAGCAGCCTCTCGGCGATAGCCCTGCCGAAGCCCGACGATACGCCTGTAATGAGAATGATTTTTTGCATATTTACGGTCTGTTTATCTGAGTATTTGTCTTTATGTTGTTCGGTTATTGTCCATTACCGTCCATACCTTACACACTTCGGGCTCTATTCGGTATCGGAGATGAAACGTGGTCTTGTCTTTAGTAGCAGTCTCAAGAGCCTCTATCGTTCCTTCGAGGTAAGGCACGAATGGCGATATGGTTATCTGCTCTATTATATTCGATGGTTTGGTAGGCATTACCTTGTATATTGCCTCCTTGACGCTCCACATAATGGCGAGGTGTACTCGTGCATTGTCGTGTTCGACGAAAGCCTGCTCGCCTTCGGAGAGAAACTTATCTTTCACCCTCACTGCTTTGTCGCTGATACGCTCCACGTCGATACCTACTCTATACGTAGGGTTGAGAACGATACCTACGTACTCTCTGGTATGAGTAATACTAATATAATAAGAACCATCGTCCAAATAGGGCTCGCCGCTATCTTTATATCCGATAGTAGCATCTGTCTCTACCAGAGTATGAAGCAATAGACGCACCGCTACAAACTCCAATCGACGCTTGTCGCTTTTGAAACTCATTGCCTGCACTTGTCGCTGCAAATCGGGAGTAGCCATCGACAGAAGCTCCTCTAAGGTCTCTTCTATCTTCCAGAACCCCAATATAGTGCCATCGTCAAATATATCTTTGCTTTGCAACATTCGAGAAAAACGATTATAAATTAGTTCGTGCAAAGTTAGTACAAAAAAATCGATAACCACAGAAACCGACAATGTTCCAACCAAAGACAATCTACAACAACATTTAACAATCAATCGGATACGCCTATAAGCTAAAAGTGTTTTTCGTGAGCAATTATTTTTTTTCGTACCTTTGCAATCGCAATTTTTCAAAAAAACGTTTGTCGATGACAGATACTCTCATAATCATATCGGGTTGGCTCGCTCCTACTTTTGTGATACTAAGTTTCTTGCTGAAAAAGATAAAATATATACGCATGGTCAATCTCGTTGGCTGTCTGTTTTTTGTGCTTTATGGTATTCTAAAAGGCTTTTTGCTACCTGTCATCGTCCCTAACGGTATTTTAGCCTGTGTGCAGGTCTATTTTCTTGTACGTGGCGAGAAAAAGACCGATTAAGTTATTAATAATATTATAGCATTTTATGTATAAAAAAATACTTGTAATAACTATTTGTTTGCTTGCGACTTATAGTTTATGGGCTGGTAACGATAACGATACCGTCAACGTACAGACGCTCGAAGAGGTGTCGGTGGTTTCTACCCGCAATGCCGATGGCAACAACTTGTCGGCAAGTAATATAGGCAGCAGTCGGCTCACGGAGCAAAATTTCGGGCAGAATCTGCCTTTTTTGCTTTCGACGGTACCTTCGCTCGTAACCACCTCCGATGACGGTTTGGGTGTGGGATATACTTATTTCCGCATACGCGGTACAGACCATACACGTATCAATATGACAGTCAATGGTATACCCCTCAACGATTCTGAGAGCCAGACGGTGTTTTGGGTGAATATGACCGATTTTGCCTCGAGCCTGAAAAGCGTTCAGGTACAGCGTGGTGTAGGTACATCGACCAACGGTTCGGCTGCCTTTGGAGCAAGCGTCAATATGCAGACTGCCGGTGTTGCGGAGAGTCCTTATGCCACGGTCGGCTTCAATGGTGGTATGTACAATACTCTGCGTGAGGTAGTCAAAGTCGGTACAGGCGTAATGCCTTCTCGCTTTGTCTTCGATGCCAAGTTCTCGAAAGTCAATTCCGACGGTTACCTCGAGCGTGCTTTTAGCGACCTTTACTCGTACAGTGCTTCGGCGGGTTATGTCGGAACAAACAGTATGGTGAAACTTATCGTGTTTGGAGGCAAAGAGAAAACCTATATGGCTTGGGACGGTATCGGTAAGAAGCAGCTTGCCGCCAACAGACGCTTCAACCCCGCAGGAGCAGACTACGACGAAAGCGGCAATATCGTAGGGTTCTACGACAACCAGACGGATAACTACCGACAAAACCATATACAACTGCACTTCTCGCATTTTTTTATGCCCGAACTGTCGATGAATGCGGCTCTGCATTACACTAAAGGTTCGGGTTATTACGAGCAGTTCAAAGACAATGCCAAGCTGAAAAGCTATAACCTATCGGAAAAAGTAGTCGTCGACGGTAAGGAGGTGAATATAAAGCGAACGGATATAGTACGTCGCAAAAACCTCGACAACGACTTCTTCGGCGGCGTATGGTCGCTCAATTATGTGCAAGACGCTTTTGACCTCCACTTCGGCGGTGCACTCAACAGATACGACGGTGCTCATTTCGGCAATGTCATCTTTGCCCGAAACTATCCGCTGCCGCTCAAAGACTTCGAATATTACCGTAATAACGGGCAGAAAACCGACGGAAACGTGTATCTGAAAGGGGCTTATCGTCTCGAGAGGTGGCTGTCGATATTCGGCGACTTGCAGTATCGGTATGTAGGCTACACAATATCGGGTATCAACGACCAAGGACTCAAGCCTATCGAAGTCAGTCGTCGGTATCACTTCTTCAACCCCAAAGCGGGTATTGCTTACTCACAAGGCGGGCATAATGCCTACGCCTCTTTTGCCATTGCCAATCGTGAACCGTCGCGAAGCAACTTCACCGAAGCGGGTGCAAACGACGTCCCGCTACCCGAAAGACTCTTCGATTACGAACTCGGTTACAATCTGGTACGAGACCGTTTTAGTATCGGCGCCAATCTGTATTTTATGAATTACAAAAATCAGCTTGTATTGACGGGTAAATACTCCGACACAGGAGCCTATCTTACTCAAAATGTGGAGAAGAGCTATCGTACAGGAATAGAGATTGTCGGCGGTGTCCGTATATTCGACTGGCTTAGCTGGGACGCCAATATCACTCTGAGTAGAAATAAGATAATAGACTTCTCCGATTGGTTCGATGTATACGAATACGACCCTGCCACGCAACAATCCGATTGGAAAGACAACGTAAAGACCGACATCGGTACGACCGATATTTCTTTCTCTCCATCGATAACCGCAGGCAGCCGAATAAGTATCTCGTACAAAGGATTTGGAGCTGATGTTCACACTACTGTCGTTGGCAGTCAGTATCTTAGCAACGTGATGAACAAAGATGCGAGTCTGCCCGCATATTCGTTTACCAATGTAGTCCTCTCCTACAAGTTGCCGGTCGGCAATATCGCCAGAAATATTACTTTTTCGGTTACGGCAAACAATGTTTTCAACTCATTGTTTGTCTCGAACGGAGGGGCTATCGGTTCGTTTGTCTTCGACAAAGGCGAGGCACACGATTACTCTATGGCAAGGCTGCAGTATACTCCTTGGTTTTATGCTCAGGCAGGATTCAATATACACGGCGGCGTAACGGTCGATTTTTGAAAAAACTCTCGGATAATGCGCATAGTAAGCGGTAAATTTAAGGGAATACGTTTCGAACCGCCGCGAGATATTACGGCTCGCCCCACGACAGACTTTGCCAAAGAGAGTCTTTTCAATATTCTCGATAATATCATCGATTTCGACGGCATACGGGTGCTCGACCTCTTTGCAGGTACGGGCAGTATAAGTTACGAATTCGTCTCTCGTGGAGCACGTTCGGTGACAGATATAGAGATGAATACCAGACAGATATACTTTATCAAGAAAACCTGCACCAAACTTAAGATAGACAATCTACACGTGTATCGTAGCGATGTTTTCAAATACATTGCCAAGTGTAGCGAACGCTACGATGTCGTCTTTGCCGACCCGCCTTATCAGATGAACAATATAGATGAGCTGCTTGCTGCCGTCATCGGTAATCGTCTGTTGACAGACGACGGTATATTTATCCTCGAACATAACAGACACCACTCTTTTGACGACCATCCGAACCTGATAGACAGCCGTAAGTACGGCAATGTACATTTCAGTCTGTTTCGGGCGTAGTGTGAAAAACGGCGATTTTCTTTCGAGAGTCGCTATTTTTTTTACAAAATCAATATTAATAGTTGCGATTCGATAAGCTGTTGTTTTATAGTAACTTAATAAATCGAATATGTTAACAAAGTATAAATCTTTGCGGCTTGTGTAATATTTTTAGTTCTATGTGTTGCATAGTAGTGGAAAATGTATTACTTTTGCAAAAAATAATAGTACTGTTATTGAAAGTAGAAGTATAATTTATTTATCAACCTTACAAATTTAATTAGTATAACGATGAATATAGAAAACATTAAATCGCAAATGCGCAAGGGAGTATTGGAGTATTGCATACTGCTGATACTGAAAAATAAGGAAGCGTATGCGTCGGATATCATCAGGATACTGCAAGAGATAGACCTGATAGTGGTCGAAGGGACGCTATATCCGATGCTGACGCGCTTGAAAAACGATAACCTGCTGTCGTATCAGTGGGTGGAATCGACTCAGGGACCGCCGCGTAAGTATTACACCATTACCGAAGAGGGCAATAAGTTTCTGCTCGAACTCGAACGGGCGTGGGGAGAACTCAATCAAACACTCGAAACTCTGAAAAACAGTTGAAACAATGAATCTTTATAACAGAGAAAATAAATTTAAGAACAAAATAAAATTCAATATAGTATGAAACACACTGTAACGGTAAATCTCAACGGAAGATTGTTTTACATAGACAACGACGCATATAACTTATTGGACAGTTATATCAAAAGCCTGAATACTTATTTTGCCAAAGACAGCAACAAGGCAGAGATAATCGACGACTTCGAAGCAAGGATACAGGAACTTCTGGCAACGAAGAAACCTAATACGGGCGATGTAATATCTATCGCCGACGTCGAAGAGGTAATAAAGACTATCGGCAATCCGAACGACTTCGGTATCGATACCGACGAGGCGGGCGACAAGACCGAACGCAAAGAGTACAATTCTGCCTCGTACACGAAAACGACTAAACGCCTATACCGCAACCCGCAGGATAAGATGTTGGGCGGCGTGTGCTCGGGATTGGCAGCTTTTACCAATCTCGACGTTACTCTGATAAGGATATTTCTGGTAGTGCTTTTGTTTTTCAGTTTCGGTGTGCCGATATTGGTATATCTGGCGATGTGGATAATAGTCCCCGAAGCAAATACCCCGCAACAACAGCTCGAGATGCGTGGCGAGCCCGTAAATCTGGAGAATATTGGCAGAGTCGTCTCCGACAATGCCAAATCGATGGCAGGCAACATAAAGAACGCTTATAACAGGGCAAATGGCAGTGGATGTCTGTCGGCTATACTCAAAATATTCCTCATAGTGATAGGTGCTATCATAGCGATACCGCTCGTATTTGCTCTTTTCGTAGCGGTGATTGTTATGGTTTCTGTCGCAATGGCGTTTTTCGTAAAATTCGCTCCTGGTATGACCACGATAGGCACTATATCGATGGGGCTGCTTGTGGGGTTGCCTCTGATGGCTATCATATACGGTACGCTATCGGCTATATTCAAGTGGGCGCCTTTGAATAAGAGTATAAAAGTAGGCGGAGTCTTACTGTGGTTCGTATCTTTGGCGACTACTGTAATTATCGCAGGCAGTATCGATTGGCATAGAGTAAGGAGCGATAGAAATTGGATATACAATATGCGTGATTTCGTAGGAAAAGAGTGGCTGATGTATTCGTTCGACATATTCGGCATAGAGGGCGACGGCAATATCATAGAACGAACATTGAACGCAGAAGATACCCTCGATGTCATCGCGGTGAGGCGTGCCTTGGACGTGAAAATAGTAGAAGACAGCTCGATAAAAGACTACAAAACGGCAATAGTGGAGACCGACAGCAATATTATGAATTATCTCGACCTGAAGGCAGTGCACAACAAACTGTCGATATCTATACGGAAAAATAAAGATATGAGATTAGACCCAAGCAACAATTATATAGTCGTGAAGGTAAAGAAAAACTTATGGAAAAAACTCGATGTGGAAGGAGCCGCCGATGTAGTAATCGTAGGCGATTGGCAGGTGCCGACAACCGACGTATCGCTCGGCGGAGCCTCTGAAGTGAAGGTAGAAGATATGTGGCAGCCGACGAGAGCGACGATAAAAATATTTGGCAGATCAGACTTCGAGGCTAAGAAGGTAGAGGCAGGCAGACTGACGTTCGACGTTATGGGAGCTTCCGACATAAAGATGAGAGGAAAGGCTCGCTATGCACACTACGAGTTAATGGGAGCATCTGAGGTCGACAACCGTTCACTTGCTACGGATAGCGTAATGCTCGATGTATCGGGAGCAAGCGAATTGAAGATATGCCCCGTAAAATATATGGGCGGAAAGCTGAGTGGAGCATCTGAATTAAAATACTACGGCACTCCACAAAGCAACAATGTCTCTTCGTCCGGGGCAAGCACCATAAACGCTGCAATAGACGAGTAACGAAAGAAAATATTACTTTTGCACGATAAAAAAACATTAAACCAAAAAAAAAATATGAAGTACCTGAATATTTCACTATTAGTTTTTGCTCTCAGCCTGTCTGCCAACATATTAGCACAGACGCAACAAGAAGTAAAAACAGTAAAAACGACGACCTACACCATCAAAGGTTTGGTTGTAGATACAGCAGGAAAAGCTATAGCCTACCCTACGGTATCGATAAAGAGAGATAGCACATCGTTCGACTACTCGGAGCGATATTCGGGAGATGCCGACGGACGGTTCGAGTTCAACTATATCTCGAGCAACGACACAATATTCGTAAACATATCTGCCGAGACGAAAATATCGGAGACTCGCACCGTTGTCTTAGCTTCCGAGCCCGTAATCGACCTTGGAGGAGTAGCCTTACGCAACGGCGAAGAGCTGGCGGGCGTAGCTGTAGTGGCATACAAGCCGCTCGTAACGCAAAGCATCGACCGTATCAACTACGACATAGAAGCAGACCCCGACAGCAAGACCAATACCGTGATGGATATGCTCCGCAAGGTGCCGATGGTAACGGTCGACAAAGACGACAAGATACGCGTAAAAGGTTCGACCAGTTACAAGATTTATATCAACGGTAAACCCTCGAATATGGTGAGCAAAAGCCCTAAAGACGTATTGAGGAGTATGCCTGCATCGTCGATAAAGAAGATAGAGGTCATCACCGACCCGGGAGCAAAGTACGATGCCGAGGGAGTAACCGCAATATTGAACATAGTAACCCAGAGCTCACTGCAAGGATACAATGGCAGCCTCAATGCAAGGTACAATAGCAATAGTCAGCACAGTCTGGGAGGTTATTTCTCTACGAAAATAGGTAAATTCACCACGACGGCAAACTATAACTTATATCTCTTTAATCTGCCGGTGGGGATGAATATCGATATAGAAGACAAGAGCAATGCGTTGCCATATAAGAGGTCTATTACAGACAACGAATACAACTATAAAGGCAAGTACCACTTCGGAAACATCGAGATGAGCTACGAAATAGACTCGCTCAACCTCATTAGCGCCTCTCTCGGACTCCTCGGCAACAATTACAGAGGAAAAGTAAATAGGGGGAAATCGTATTTCATCAAGTCCAATGGCGATACCATCTCGCTATCGAATACGGAAGGTAGCTACAGCTCTTCAAACTCTATAAGCTTCGATGGAAACATCGACTATCAACGCTCGTTTGCTAAGCAGGGAAAGCTATTGACATTGTCGTACAACTTTTCGCTCTCGCCCATCGACGAAGACGATATTTCGAAGATTGCAGTCGACAGTCGATATACGAATCCAATGGGAATACTCGACAAAAACACCAATTATACCCGAAAAGGCGCAAGCGACGAGCATACGTTCCAAATCGATTATACCGAGCCATTCGCAGACAAGAAGCACACCTTGGAAGCCGGACTCAAATACATACTCCGCTACAACGCCTCCGACAATGCTTACCGACAATTCAATGCTGCTACACAGGCGTACGACATTGCCGACTCGGTCGACAACTACGGACGCAGACGCTACGAAGACGATATTTACCATTACCAACACATCGCATCGGCGTACGCATCGTATCTGCTCAATCTCGGCAAGTTTGGTTTCCGCGTCGGAGCTCGCGGAGAGGGGACCGTACAGGATGTGAGGTTCGAAAATAGCCGCCAGAGTAATTTCGGGGTTAAATTTTTCGACGTCGTACCGTCGGTATCGCTTTCGTACCAGCTCGGATATACATCGAACATCAAACTGAGCTACAACAATAGTATCTCGCGTCCGAGCATAACGTATCTGAACCCGTTCGTAAACGACAGAGACCCATCGATAGTAGAATACGGTAATCCCAATCTGATTTCGGAGCGTAGCCACAACTTTACACTCAACTACAGCTATTTTTCGCAAAAATTCAATATGAATCTATCGGCGAGTGCGGAGATTGTAAACAATTCGATAGAACAAGAGGTATTCGTCAAAAACAATATACTGAATAAAACATACGAAAATATCGGCAGAAAGCAAAACTACGGCTCGAGCCTATACCTCAACTACAATCCGCTGATGTTTCTAAGTCTATGGATGCAGGGAAGCGTAAATTACAATCATTATAGCAACAAAAACTACAACTACGGAGGAGCCATCGCTAATGTTTTCAGCGGTATCAATGTGTTTCTACCTTGGAAACTTCGGCTTTCGCTCGGCGGCGGTGGCTCTACCGACGAGATCGGGTACAAAGAACGGTTCGACGGGTGGTATTACTACTATGGCGAGCTCTCTCGGAGCTTCCTCAAGGACGATAAGCTCTCGGTAGGCATCTCTACAATAAATCCCTTTGATAAATATATCGATTACACATCACGCATTTGGGAAGACGGCGTGTACGAAGCAAATTACAGGATTCGCCAGATAGGAGCATCGTGGCAGATTAGTGTGTCGTGGCGTTTCGGAGAGATGAAAGCAGAAGTGAAGAAAGCCGAACGCGGTATCACCAACGACGACCTTAAGAAAGGTAAGCAGAGCCAAGGCGGAGCTCCTCAGCAAGGAGGAATGTAAGGCGAGCAAGTCGACTCAAACAAAAAAGCGGTAGCCACGCATTGGCTACCGCTTTTTTTAAGTCTTCGGCGTGGTGTCATTGCTTGTCGGCAATGCCAAATTCGATCCATTGAGCCTGTGGTATAGCCAACTTCACTACTCTTTTTATCTCTTTCATGTAGTTGTTGAGGTTTTCTCTGTATTTGCTTACCTCTTCGGTCTTAAGCTTCAACGCAGCTTTCATTTTTTCCTGCTCGATGTTTGCTTCGACCAACTTTCTACGTGCGTCGATAAATCCGTCGATAAAGGCGGGGTCTATTCCACGTCGTTCTACCTGTGGCATATTGGCTTTTAGAGCCGTAGCCATCGTGTCTGCTTGTGCAACAATGTCTGCAAAGCTTCTTTTTGATGCTACCATAATAATAAAAATTTTAATTTGTAAATATAATAATATTTTCATATAAAACAAAGAAATACGATTTTTTTTTCTACTAATACTCTTTTTTTTTCAAATGACATATTTGATATACGAAATATGAAATATTATTTCCAAACAATATAATTTTACTACAAAGCAATATTACTTTCCTACAAAGTAAGATTACTTTACTCTAAAGTAATGTTGCTCTATTATAAAGTAAAGTTACTTTTCTATCAAGCAAGGTTGCTTTACTCTTAAGCAATGTCGCTTTACTCTTAAGCAATGTCGCTTTACTCTTAAGTAAAGTTGCTTTGCTCTCGAGTAAGGTTGCTTTACTCTCGAGTAAGGTTGTTTTATTGCAAAGTAATGTTTTTTTACTATATATAATAGCAAAAAAATCACTGTAAGGTATTTTTTATTACCTTACGGTGACGGAATATGCCAAATAGTACAGTATCGGTACTATATATTGTACGTTTTACTCTAAGGCAGGTTTATTTTTATCGAAAAAAACTCTTTTCAGTAGGCTCGATACTATTGCTGCTCGGTAAGCGACCTTATCGACGAGGCCAAATTGGCTTACATTGGCAGCAGACGATGTGTTGGTATCGTGGCGGCGATAGTCGATGAGCGTATCGTGATGGAAATAAACCTTGCCGTAATATTCGGCAAGTAGTCCGAGCCATATATCGTGCGGTACGGGAGCGTCGGGCATCGGAAGTGCCTTGCCGAGCAGTCGGCGGTCAAATGCCATACAACATCCGAGGTACGAACACTTAATAATATTCCGTACTATACCGCGAGCCGACTTGTTTGTACGGAAATATGAGTCGTTTATCACCTCGCCGACGTTGTCTATCAGTCGGCAGTCGTGTAGCATAAGCAGGCAGCCCTCTCGGCAGAATGCGTCGATGGTATCGTGTATCTTATCGCTATGCCAAACGTCGTCTTGGTCGGCGAGGAATATCAGATCGCCGCGTGTGTGTCGCAGAGCATAGTCGAAATTGTGTGTAACGTACTCGAAAGCATACTTTACACGCTTTGGGCGGTGGCTGCTATGGTCAATGAGCCTTATTCTGCTGTCGGCAAATGAGGCTACTACCTCTCTCGTAGCATCGGTAGAGCCGTCGTCGGAGACGATTAGTTCGTCGTCGCCTCCAAGCTGCTCGACGATAGACTCTATCTGCTTGCCGATATATTTTTCGCCATTATACGATGCTATACAAACCGAAATCATCTCTTAGAAAAAAGTGCTTTAATCATTATTGTCGTCTTGCGGCTATCGGCAGACCTTACATACTGCTTTAGCAACCGCAATGCAAGGCGTATCTTGTACGAAATGTAGTGGAGCGTGGTGAGTTCGGAGGCGACGAATCGTCGTTCGGCATCGAGAAAGCCTACGAGCCTATGTGCAGACATCGAGTCGTCGAGCAGCGATAGGCTATGGGCTATCTCTACTCCCAATACCTCCACCGACTTATCGGCTTGGGCTATGCGACGGTATACCCAGTGGTCGAGCATATCGAGCGGATAGTCGAGCGAAAATCCTCCGATAGCCGACACGAACTCCACACTCAGCAGCGATAGCGAATTGAATGCCGTGATGCCTTTTCGGTATATTCCCGCCTTAGCAATAGGTCTCGTATACCACACTATGGGGTTTATCCGCTCCGGCGATATGGTACGATTGCCATATTTGAGTATCGGCACTGCCGCTACCACATCGGGCAAGGTCGCCGCTTTCGATACGAATCCGTTGAGAGCCTCGAAATAGTCTGCCGTGACCTCCGTATCGTGGTCGAGCAGCAAAAGCCACTTCCTGTCCTCTCGTGCAGCTCGCTGCAGAGCGTAGTTGTATGCACGCGCAAGCATATCGTTGCCCTCGGCATTGACGGCGACGTATTCCGTAGAGTCGGGTATATGTAGCGATGTGTCGTTGTTGTATACTACCAGTTCGTAGTCTACGCCGAGCCGTGCAATATGTCGGCGAAGACTAACAAATGCCCTACTCTGCTCCGGAGCAATGCCATACAATACAAGTACTATCTCTATCATCGTACCGTTGCCTATGTTGGTATCGTATCTATTCCAATAAAAAAGGTTGCTCACTCATTCCGTAGCGAGCGACCTTTTGCCTTTTGCCTCAACCTATCGTCTGTCAACGCTGTATAGAGTTATTTTGCTGTTTGATAGATTGATTGAGAGTCTCTATCTCTTTCGATAACTTATCGATATCGCTATTTGCTTTCTTTATATTCTCCTCTGCCTTCTTGATATTTTTCTCGTATACTGTGATATCTTTCTTGAGCTTTTCGACCTCTTTCTTCTTCGTCTCTACATCTTTCTGCGATACGTTGATACTTTGCTCGAGGTTGTTGTTGTTGATAGCGGTCGTATACTTCGAGTCTAAGAAGTATTTGAGGTTTGTTACAAGCGTTACGTCTGAGCGCGAGCTTTCGTAGTCGGTCGAAATACCTTTCTGCACGAATACATTTACTTTCGTCACAGGGTTGTTTTTATTTTTCGACTTTGCTTCGAATCCTATATACATATTTATATAGTCGGTCGAAATTTCGGAGAAAGCTATCTTCTCGTACGAGAGGATTTTTCCGCCCTTACCTTTGAGCCCCGCATTCTTTAGGAGCTTTTCCATCACCTCTTGGGCATCTTTTACATTAGCCGATACATCGATACAGACAGCATTTGCCTGTGTCTTCTTATCTATATTAGCCAAAGCCTCGTACGAACGAGATTGAGCAGTTGCCGTCGATACAGCTGCAATTGTAATAGCAGCAAACAAGATACAAAATTTTTTCATACTCATAATCCTATTATATTTATTAATATTTTTATAAAAAACTACTTTAATACAGACAGATTGCTATCTGGGGTGAAAGTTTAATCTACTCCTCGAATATAAATACGTCTTCGTCGGAGGCTTTCATACCATATTTTTCTCGTGCATATCGTTCGAGCGTCTCTCTGTCGTCTGTGAGAGCCTTTATCAGACGTTCGTTTTCGTCGATACTGTGTTGTGTGGCGGTATTTTCTCGTTTGAGCCTTATATTTTCAGACCTCAAACGCCACGATTTAACGAAGCTGTTAGTGTCGAAAAAGGTCATCCACACCACGAACACCACTCCCACGAATATATATCCGTATCTGCTTAGAAAAAAATAGCGGATATATGAGAAAACAACATCGATTTTCTTGAACATCGCTTGTGCCCCGTCGGCCGTTTACTGTGAATTCATCTTGAGGAAGCTCACCTCTCGTTCCGACAAGAAACGCCATTTGCCGCGCGGGAGATTTTTCTTCGTCAGCCCCGCGAAATATACTCTGTCGAGGTTTACGACCTTATATCCGAGGTGTTCGAACATACGCCTTACGATGCGGTTTCGTCCGGAATGTACCTCGATGCCTACTTGCTTCTTGCTGTCGTCTTTTACATACGATACATCGTCGGCTTTCGCCTCGCCGTCTTCGAGGACGATGCCGTCTTTGAGCTTCTGCATATCGCTATCTTCCAAGTCCTTATCGAGCCCCACGTGATATATCTTTTTGAATAGATGTTTCGGGTGAGTAAGCCTTGTAGTGAGTTCGCCGTCGTTGGTAATGAGTATCACGCCTGTCGTATTGCGGTCGAGCCGTCCTACGGGGTATACTCTTTGCTGGCAAGCACCGTTGATAAGGTCGAGTACGGTCTTGCGGTCTTTCGGGTCGTCGGAAGTGGTGATGATATTCTTCGGCTTATTGAGCAAGATATATACTTTTTTCTCTAAGGAAACGGGTTCGTTGTGGAAGTATACTTTATCTTGAGCAGGTACTATCTTCGTGCCGAGCGTTGTTACTATCTGCCCGTTTACGCTCACTACCCCACTCGTAATGAAATCGTCGGCTTCTCTTCGCGAACATATATTGGAGTTTGCCAAGAATCGATTGAGTCGCATAGGTTTGCTCGTATCCATAAAATCGACCGAATACCGTACCTGTCGAGAGTTACCCGCCGAGTACAGATTGCGCGGAGACTCTGCGTAGTCTCTCTTGCGGCTGTCTCTGGGAGTATAGCTCCAATTGTCGCCTGTCTGGCGAGGTTTACGCTCACTATTGAATGGCTTGCGGTCACGCTCGAATGGCTTGCGGTCGCTATTGAAAGGCTTGCGAGTATTTTCGAAAGGTGTTTTACGTTTTTCGTCTCTGTTGTCGGCGTTATTGCTATCTGCCGTATGGTCGTAGCTTGGTTTACGACCTCTATTGAGGGTATTATTCTTCGAAAAATTCGGGTTGAAGCTCTTGCGTTGCTGTCCGCCGAATGTCTGATTCGTATTGCTACGTTTGAATTTGTCTTTATTTATTTTCATAATATATAGATTAATAAAGTAGGAGTTCGTACCATATCGCCGTACCGTACAAACAGATGGCAAAGTTAGTACTTTTTTATTAGAAAAATATATTCTACCTTTGCCGAAAAATATATATGCACATACTTTACGAAGACAACCACATTATAGCCGTAAACAAGTCGTCGTCGGAGATAGTACAAGGCGACAAGACAGGCGACAAACCTCTGGTTGAGTCTGTCAAAGAGTATTTAAAAGAGCGTTACCTGAAAAGCGGAAATGTCTTCTGCGGTGTAGTGCATCGCCTCGATCGCCCCGTGTCGGGGGTGGTTGTTTTCGCCAAGACATCGAAAGCTCTCGCACGCCTCAATGAGATATTAGCCCTCCGACAGATAACCAAAAAGTATTGGGCTATCGTATCTTCGCCTCCGCAAGAACCTCAGGGTACGCTCCGACACTTTCTGGTCAGAAACGAACGGCAAAATAAGTCTTACGCTTACTCCAAAGCGGTGCCTCAGTCGAAAGAGGCTGTTTTACACTACAAAACACTCGGTAAATCGGATAGATACACTCTACTCGAGGTCGACCTCGAGACAGGCAGGCATCACCAAATACGTTGCCAACTTGCCGCTATGGGCTGCATCATCAAAGGCGACCTAAAATACGGTGCTCCTCGCTCAAACCGGGGCGGAGGCATCTCGCTACACGCCCGAAGCGTCGAGTTTGTACACCCTGTAAAGCAAGAACGGATAGTAATAGAAGCTCCGGTACCCGACGATACGCTTTGGCAGGCTATAACTAAAGATTTACAACAGTAATACCCGCTCCGCCGAGCTGCACATGTTCGTCGCCGAACGACTTTAGAAACGACAGACCGCTCAAATACTCGCGAATAGCTTGCCTTAGAGCTCCTTCGCCCGTGCCGTGTAGTATCCTCACCTGCCCGACATTTGCCATACGTGCATCGTCGATATAGTACATTACCGCCTTCAAAGCCTCGGCCACACGCATACCCCGCAGGTCTATCTCTTGCGAGAAATTGAGTTGCCGCCGCCGTATCTCGTTGGTAGTTGCTTTCGAAAGCCCTGCTTTTGCAGTCTGTTTTACCCTATTGCCCGTTGCTGCCTCCAGATCCGATAGACGGACGGTTGTCTTTATAGCCCCAAAAGCAACGATAGCCTTTTTGTCGCTTATATCGAGTATCTGTCCTACTACGCTTTGCCCTTTCATTACTACACGGTCGTCTATTTTGAATGTCGCAGAAGCAGGCTTGTCTACTTCGGTCTTCGGTACGATATCGTCGGTCAACGAGCGTATCGTCCGACGTGCCTCGGCAGTCTTCGCCTTATCTGCATTGCTCTCCTTGATAGTACGGATAGCATTCTCGATAGTAGCATTAGCAGAATCGACTATTTGGCGAGCTTCCATTTTCGCCTGTCGGATAATCTCTTTTTTCTCTGCCTCTATACTCGATAGCTTAGCCTCGTACTGCGATATTATTTCGTCTTGCTCTTTCGACCGTCGGCGTATTTTCTCACGCTTATTCTCCCAATAGACCTTGTTTTTTATTGCAGCCTGCGTCAGGCGATCGTAGTTGATAGCTTGCTGCCCTACAAGTTGTTTTGCCGCAGCTATGATATTTTGAGGCAGACCTATGTTTTGGGCTATCTCGAGCGCAAACGAACTCCCTGCCTGTCCTATCTTCAGCTCAAACAAAGGCTTCAGCTTACTTCTGTCGTAGAGCATGGCTCCGTTGACTACACCCTCGGTCTGCTCGGCAAAGTATTTGATGTTTGTGTAATGCGTTGTCACCACGCCAAATACACGTTTACGGCAGAACTCTTCGAGGGTAGCCTGAGCTATAGCTCCACCCATTTCGGGCTCCGTACCCGAACCGAATTCGTCTATTGCCACCAATGTTTTTTCTGTGGCATTTTTTACGAAAAACTTCATATTCTGCAGGTGCGAAGAGTATGTCGATAGGTCGTTTTCTATATTCTGCCCGTCGCCTATGTCGAGAAATATATCGTCGAATACGCCTGCCTCGCTATCTTCGGCAATAGGTATCGGCAAGCCGCATTGCAGCATATATTGCAGTAGGCACACTGTTTTGATACAGACCGATTTACCGCCGGCATTGGCTCCCGATATTACTATTATTCGCTCTTTGTCGTCGAGTTTTATATCGAGAGGTACTATCTGCCCTCCCTGTTTTTCGAGCAATTCCTGCAATATCGGGTGGCGTCCCTTGTGCCAATCGATCACACATCGATCGCCTATATCGGGACAAATTGCTTTGATGTGTATGGAGTATTTTGCGATGGCATTCAGGGCGTCGAGCTGTAGGTAGATTTTTTGTGCGTGTAGAATATTGGTATATTCGGGTCTGATAGACGATGTTACGGCAGTAAGTATCTTTATTATCTCTTTTCGTTCGTCGCTTTCGAGCTCTCGTATTTTGTTGTTGAGCAGCACTACCTGCGAAGGTTCGATATAGAACGTTTTTCCCGAAGCCGATTCGTCGTGAATGATGCCGTCGATTTTCCGTTTATTCATCGATAATACGGGAATAACGAGCCTTCCCTCACGCACTACGGGTGTAGCATCTTTCTCTACCAACTCGTCGGCTTGTGCCTTTTGGAGTATCCTCTGGAGAGTCTTTGAGACCGATGCCTGAATCTGTGCCTTTGTCGAACGAATTTGCGCCAACTCGGGAGTAGCATTGTCTTTTATTTCACCGTTCTTATCGAGGATACGCGATATTTCTTTTAGCACGCTATCGGAGACAGCCATATTGCTTAAATAGTTTGCAAGTAGTGGATGACACTCTTTGTTTTTCTTCGAAAAAAAGTCTACAAGCTGCCCTAAATACTCGAGAAACTTTTTGATAGACAGCAATATATCTGTTTCTAAAAAAGTACCCTCTATTTCGGTCGATTTAAACGGTACTCGAAAGTCGTCTATCTGGTATATAGGTAAAACATTGATATTGTTCTCGAGTAGGTCGAACATTTCTTTGATATATTCGAGCCGATGTTTTATCAAATAGTAGTCGTTAGTGAAATTTAGTTTATCTATAAACACATACGACAAGTCGTTGACACACATCTTTTTGATATTGTTTCTCACAATATCGACACCTATCTTCTGCTCGAAACTGTCGGGATATATCATTTTGGGTTATCGATAGCGTACAAGTACAAAGTATATAATTGGTTTCAAGATAATGTTATGGGGGCGACCTCTAAAAAATCCTGCAAAATTATGTATAATTTTCGATTGGTACAACAGCGCTCTTCTCCGTAACTATACGTTTTTTCACTCGACCGCAATTCTAAAAAAGCAGGCACCACTTGCGGTAACCTGCTCTATATTAACAAATAGCTTGCTTAGTACAATAATCGAATGCTGTTTGCTATTTGAGCTGCGATGCTTTTTTCAGTAACTTGCTTATATATCCGAGCATCTCTCTATTGTCTGCGCTTGTAATATCCGAATACTCTTTCAGTAGAAAAATTTTCTCGTTGGGCAGAAGCTTTCGGCTATACATAAGGTCTCTGATAGGATACTCTACAAATAAGATAGACAGATAAAACATATTACCCACCGTTTTATTGCTGAATATTCTTGAATTATCATCGTCCTTATCGGCAGAGAGAAGTGTTTTCATATATTCCGACCCTTCCGAACTATAGATATCGAACAATAGTTCCGACAAAAGAGGTCTATTATCGCCTATCTCTTTAAGCGACTTAGGAAACAAGTAGTTGTTTATAAGCTCCATCGACGGATAATATCCGCTCTTCAAAACATCTGCAATTCTATACCTTTGGTAGAATTTCATCTCTTCGTCTTCGCTTGCATTGAACATATCGGTATTGATACCTCCTCCTGTTTTGGCAAATCTACCTTTTAAAATGGGTAAGAGTTTGTTCATCAGATAGTCTCCCATCTCTTTTACTTCCTCCTTGGTATAGAGAGATTCTACCGAAGGTTGAGCAT
>CAJPNS010000022.1 GCA_905372135.1 Porphyromonadaceae bacterium
TCGACTTGCCGTCGGCTATGCATACCGAGTTTGGCAATAGATATGCCGATGTGGTTCATGCCGACCTTACGCTGACGATAGAGAGTCCGAAGCTGGCTTTCGTACTGCCCGAAGCCGGAGGTGCCTGCGGTACGATAGAGATAGTGAGTATCGGGCTCAACGATAGTTTTGCCGATATCGCGCCCACGCCGTATCTCTATACCGACAAGGCTTATATCGAGAGTATATCGGCGACGCATCGCGATAAGTTCTCGCACAAAGGCGACTATGGGCATACGCTGCTCATCTGCGGCTCTAAGGGTATGGCGGGGGCTGCTTTCCTTGCTACCGGAGCTGCTCTGAGGTCGGGTTGCGGATATGTAACTACGGCTCTGCCCGATAGTTATACTGCGGCGCTGGCAGCAGTGTATCCTTCGGCACTCACTATCGGTCAGGAGTCAGACTTTTTTTGCCATATCCCCGACCGTCTCGATCGTTATACGTCTATTGCTATCGGTTGCGGGCTTGGGCGTCGCCCCGAATTGGCGACTACGGTAGAACGGCTCTTCGAGGTGTACCGCAAGCCTATGGTGGTCGATGCCGATGCCATCAATCTCTTGGCGGAATATCCTGCTCTGCAACGACTCTTGCCGAAGGACTCCATATTGACTCCTCACGACGGCGAACTCGCCCGACTTGTAGGACGTTGGACAAGTCAGCGAGAGAAGATAGAAGCTGTTGTAAGGCTTGCAAAGGATCTCTCGGTAGTCGTCGTATCTAAGGGGGCTCATACTATGGTCTGTCTGCCCGACGGCACTCTGTGGTTCAACTCCACAGGCAATCCCTTTATGGCAAAAGCAGGCTCGGGCGACGTACTTACTGGGCTGCTGGCAGGGCTTATGGCTCGCGGATATACACCGCAAGATGCAGCACGTATCGGTGTCTATCACCACGGACTTGCGGGCGATATGGCGGCTGCTCACATATCGGGAGAGAGCTTTTGCTCCAACGACCTTATTCCGCTAATAAAGCTATGATAAGACGATTGCGAATTAAAAGCAGGTGTAAGTCTTTGATAGATAAATGTTAGTGAAGAAATAAAAATGCTGACGCCACCGACAAAATTTCTCGACGTCAGGAAATTTAAGCGGCGACGTCGCCGACGAAACGGGGCGACGCCGAGAATTTTTACGCTCGACGCCAAGAAATTTCACTCAATACCTACACGCGAGGGAAACTAAACTATATCACCTATTTATCTGACGAAACAAAATGTTTGGTGTATCGGAAAAAAGTATTACCTTTGCACTCTCAATTTTTTAAGAACAAATAAAACAAACATTTTAAAGATTTATGGTAAATCATTATGAGACTGCTTTCATTTTGACTCCCGTTTTATCTGAGGCACAGATGAAGGAAGCAGTAGACAAATTCAAAGGGTTGCTTACCGAAGCCGGTGCAACTATCGACCACGAGGAGTTGTGGGGATTGAGAAAATTGGCATATAACATCGACAAAAAGTCGACCGGTTTTTATGTCATTTTACAGTTTAGCGGCGAGCCTACTTTGGTAGAAACGCTTGAAACACACTTCCGTAGAGACGAACGCGTAATTCGTTTCCTTGTATTCCGTTTAGATAAATATGCGTATGAGTATGCTGCTAAACGTGTGAAGAAGAATGCCGAGCAGGCAGATGTCAAGGCAAAAGACAAGAGAGAAGTTTTTGCCGATGTAGAATTTGATAAAAAAGAGGAGGAATAGACCATGACACCAGCAAATACAAACGCTGCCCCCGCCGGTAACAACTCGGAAATACGTTTCTTACAGCCTGTTGCGGTAGATAAGAACAGAAAGAAATATTGTCGCTTCAAAAAGAGCGGTATAAAATATATCGACTACAAAGACCCTGAGTTTTTGAAGAAATTCTTAAACGAACAAGGTAAGATTCTACCTCGCCGTATCACAGGTACTTCGTTGAAATATCAGCGAAAAGTAGCCCAAGCAGTAAAAAGAGCTCGCCACTTGGCGTTGCTGCCTTATGTAACTGATATGTTGAAATAATTTTAAAGCAGAGGAGGAAAATTTATGGAAATCATACTCAAAGAAGACGTTCAGAATCTCGGATATAAAGACGATATAGTAAAGGTAAAAGACGGATATGGCAGAAATTACCTTATCCCGACCGGCAAGGCTGTAATAGCAAGCGAATCGGCAAAGAAAGTATTGGCCGAAAACCAAAAGCAACGTGCACACAAGCTCGCTAAGATCAAAGCCGACGCCGAGGCTCTCGCTAAAAAACTCGAAGGACTTACGCTCACTATCGGCACTAAGACAAGCTCTTCGGGCGTAATATTCGGCTCGGTAAATAGCATTCAGGTAGCCGAAGCATTAGAGAAAGAGGGCTTCACTATAGACCGAAAGATTATTGTCATAAAAGATAATATCAAAGAAATCGGCAATTACACTGCAGTGATCAGACTTCATAAAGAGGTTTCGCCGGTAGTGAAATTGGTTGTCGTTTCGGAGTAAGTTGGAAAAATGGTTATTGATTAAGAGACTACTCTCTCTCTGAGCTTAGAGGAGTGGTCTCTTAGTTATTTCAAGGTATCCTGCTCGCCTCAGTTTTGTGAGTGCCTAAGAGTAGGTTACGAAAAAAGGTTTATCCAAACAAAACGGGATAAACCTTTTTTACTTTATTCAAGTGAGGCTATCTTACTTGATTACTCCGTTGCAGATATCTATTACCTCTTTTTCGAACGCGTCGGCTTTGGCTGCTATCTCTGTGGCTTCGGCTATCAATTTGTCGGCTACCTGACGGTCTTTCAATCCCGAGGCATTTATTTTTACATTCAGATAAGCACCCTGAACTGCCGCACGAGCCACCAGAGCTCCTACTCCCGCATCGGATACTGAGTTGGGATTACCCTCTTTTGCCATAAGTTTTACTATCGGGAATACTTCCAACGAGGCTTTCATCGTCTCCAGAGGTATCTGTGTGGCATACAGCGTAGCCTCTTCCATAGCCTTGGCACGAGCCGCTTTGTCGGCATCGGTCGCCTTTGGCATAGCGAAAACGTCCATTATCTTGTTGAAAGCATTGGTGTCTTCGTCGACAAGGTGAAGCAGATGAGCCATTACCTTCTGTCCTTCGGCAGCAACGTCGGAGAAATATTTCCACTTATCGTCCCAACCTGCTTTGTGCGACGACAGGTTTGCCACCATTGTGCCGAGAGCAGCTCCCAAAGCACCGGCATACGCCGATATGGAACCACCGCCCGGAGCAGGGCTTTCGCTTGCCGTCTCTTCGGCAAAGCCTTTGCAGGTGAGGTCGATAAGACGCTTTTGGTCGGTCGATTCCATCAGATATTCGATGACCTTCTCTTTGGGGTTGAACGGCTTGAGGTCGTCCAGACCAAGCGACTTGATGGCGATGAATATCAATTCTTCTTCGCTGATACCTGTGGAACGTTGTTGTTTTTCGAGGAAATATTTTGCAGCGTCGAGCAGTACATTCTTCGGCACAAGACCCACTATCTCCGTACCCGTAACACGTACTCCGCGACTACCTGCCGCACGACAAACCTCTTCGAAAGCACGATGCAACGACGTAGTCTTGATATCGGTAATGTTCATCGATACTTGAGCTATCTTATATTCTTCGATATACCAACCGATTGCCTTACAGCCCTTCAATGTGCCGGGGATAAATATCTGCTTGCCGTTTTCGTCGAGCATTATCTTACCTGTGATGGGGTTGCCTTCGCGTTTCGGACGACCTTTTTCGCGTACATCGAAAGCAATGGCATTGGCACGGCGTGTAGATGTAGTATTGAGGTTATAGTTTACGGCAATCAAGAAATCTCTTGCTCCGCAAGCGGTAGCACCTGTTTGAGCTACTCTGTCGTCGAAAACTTTCGGTCCGAAGTCGGCGTTATCGCCCTCTTCGAAACGTTTTTTCAGCCCTTCGTATTCGCCTCGGCGACAAACGGCAAGGTTTTTACGTTCGGGTTTGATAGCCGCAGACTCGTAGGCGAATACGGGTATTCCGAGCTCGTCGCCGATACGTTTGCCGAGTTTACGGGCAAGCTCTGCCGTCTGTTCGAGAGTGATATTCGACACAGGCACCAGCGGCAATACGTCGGTAGCTCCCATACGGGGGTGTTCGCCCTTATGATGACGCATATCGATTACTTCACCGGCTTTCTTTACCGCTTGGAAAGCAGCTTCCAATACAGCGTCGGGTTCTCCTACAAAAGTTACCACCGTACGGTTTGTAGCCTGTCCGGGGTCTACGTCGAGCAGTGTGATACCGCTCACTTTTTCTATCTCATCGGTTATCTGTTTGATAACATTCATATTGCGACCTTCCGAAAAATTAGGTACGCACTCAATAATTTGTTTTTGCATAAATATATCGTATTATTTTTTTACAAATCAATTCGTATAATGCACACACGTCTGCTATCAAAGCATCAATAAACATCTATATATCAGCAGCAAGCAGACCGTATCCGATTATTCGAAAATCGGTACAAAGATATGAATAAAAAACCATATAATAATATGTGCTATCGATACTGTAAAATAATATTGTAGATATATGGATGTAGTAATGTCGTTGCTATTGCAAAGAGCGTAGAGGCAAACCTTGTCGAAAAAAGAAGAAGTACGGATTGCGTAGAAAACAATCTACAACAACAGTCTCGATTCGAGGGCTGTATTGAATAGCATATCGAGTATACTTAGATTGGGCTTGAATCCGTATTTGTGCTCGAATACTTGGTGGTATTTACGCTCTTGCATATCGAGTATGGAGTCCGACTGACGTTTAGCGTCGAACTGCTCTCGCAAGTCGGTATACTTGTCGTCGTTTGCCGCTATGTATTCTGTCGAAAGCGATATATCGAGGTTTTTGTACCCGAGCAAGTCGAGTATTTTCTGCTGTAGGTCGATATTGAAGTCGACCAAGAAGTCGTAACGCCTATTGTAGAGGTCGGCTATATCGCCATGTAGGTACTCGAAAAACGGCGACGAGCTGTAGGCGCTCTCTATCGCTCGGTAGTGTAATGTCTGCCACCGTGTATGGTTCGATATTCTTATGTCTTTCGTGGCGGTCTTGCGTTCCTCTTTTACTACGGGGATAGTTAGGGCTTCTACTCCGTTCGACGTAGCGATATAGCACCTATTGGCGTAGGTCTGTTTGCAGTAAAAGCTATTGATGTCTATCGTACTATCGTAGCGTATAAGATAGTGATAATAAGCGGTAGGGGCGGCATAAGCTATAGGTAGAAGTATCATTTGCTTTTTGCCGTCTTGTTGTTACTTTTTGAGTACAGAGTATATCCAATAGTGTAGTTGAATGCGAATTGTCCGCCTTGAGTGAATCCATAACCCGGATTCCACCATATTTTTGCCTTATCTTTCGTGTGGAAAGCAGTTTTGAGCCTCACGCTCCAGCCCATAGTGAAGCCTCGATATAAATCGACTCTTATGCCTCCTACCAGCTCTAACCACCCGCAGTATACGCCTCTGCCCGAGAAGCTTTGCCGCCTGCCGCCTCCTGCCCAATAGTCGTTGTTCGTAGGTATGTTTGCCGCTTGGTAGTCTGTAGCCGACATCGCGTATCGTGCTCCTACGAAGGGATACGACACTATGTGCTTCATTCTGCCATCTTTATCGGCATTGTTTATGAGGTTATAATTGAATCCTACCCTTACGAAGGGCGATGCGGCACGATATTCTTGCCCTCCTTGAAGAGTGGTCTGTATGCTTCCGTAGCCTGCCTCTAAGGTGGGGAAAAACTTATAATACAGATTCATATCTGCCTGAATCTCGCCTGTACGAACATTTTTGTTGCCGATGATACCCATTGCGGGCGAGAAAATATCGGCATGTATCGATACTGCCTTGTAAGCCTTGCCCGTGTATGTGTTTCGTTTCTCACGAACTACACTATTACTATCGTTCTGTGCGTGCGATACGGCAGATACGGTCAGAAAAAGTATTATTGATATTAGCGAAAGCCTCTTCATTGCTCTGCTTTGAAATATATTAGTAGTTGGTTGTTTGTCTTGTTGTCTTTTATGTGTCTGTCTTTTACGACTATAGAGTCTATTTCGTTTTTCGAGAAATATACCTCTCTGATGTAATGCGTAGTTGTCGTACCGCATTCCAACGATACGAGTACTTCGGTGTTTTCGTGTTCGATAGTAACGGTGTCGGCGGTTT
Source organism: Porphyromonadaceae bacterium (assembly GCA_905372135.1). Classification (GTDB taxonomy): domain Bacteria; phylum Bacteroidota; class Bacteroidia; order Bacteroidales; family Paludibacteraceae; genus F0058. The sequence goes on from CAJPNS010000022.1 coordinate 6,208, forward strand.
TTCTATCTCGTCGTATTAAGAATGCCGTGCGGTTGTCGGAAGGTTTCAGAGGCAACCTTACTGTCGATATCGGTAGTGTATCGTTTATAGTAGAGTCGTTGCCTACCCCTTTTACCATGATTGTATCTGTCAGTACTGTTGTAACAAATCGATTTTTAGCACTGTCTCTTACTGCCCCGAAAAACGATACGCCGATATTCGTGCGTATATCGGCTGTACAACCGCTGTCGGCACGGCAGGAATAGACAGATAATATTACAACGACCGTCAGAGCCGCGTATATACTTGCTTTATATGTGTGTAGAGTGTTCATATTATTCAGTTTATCAGACGGCTTATCTCGTTTTTTAATAGAGCTATGGCGGTCTGTGTCGGAGTCTGTGCCGACTCGTTGTACGTGCGTATGATTGTTTGGGCAAGTGTGATAGCTTTGTCGTTGCTATTCACTTGTGTAGCACATATATTGATGAGTTGTAGGATGTCGTTTTTGGCATCGACTACAGCCTGCCACTCCTTAGGAGTAACATATATCTGCTGAGCTACATTGTGTTCGAACTCTTCCCTTATCACTCTGAGTAGTTTTACTTGTAGCTCGAAGTTCGACATATTGTTTTCTATTTCGCGGTTGAGTATCTCGTCGGGCGAAGTACGTTCTAAAAAAAGCACAAGTCTCTCGTAAGCAGCGAGTTTGATAGGTGCTATCACTTTGAAATTAGCCGATTCGGTAGCAGAGTCGAGTCTTAGTTTTTCGAGTTTTATAGGACGATTTATAAGCCAATATGCTATCAAAACTATTGTAGCACAAGGGAGAAGGAATTTTGCTATCTCTATTATTATCATTGTATTACAGATGAGGTTATTACGAAAAATGAATGTACAAAAATAGAAAAAAAACGTCAGTTTTTAGATGTTTGCAGATTATAAGTCGGTGAAAATATCTAATTTTGGCAAAATTTTGTGATACACTTCTATTTCGATGAAAAAACATATTCCTAACTTCCTGACTATATGCAATCTGTGTTCGGGTTGTCTTGCCGTAAGGTCGGCTTTTGTGGCAGATTATCAGTCTGTTTTGATATTTGTGCTTATTTCGGCGGTCTTTGATTTTCTCGACGGATTCGCGGCTCGTTTGCTTCGTGCCTATTCGCCTTTGGGCAAAGAGCTCGACTCGTTGGCAGACGTGGTCAGTTTTGGTCTTGCTCCATCGATGGTAGCGGTGTCGTTGCTCACGGATAGTATTGGTAATTACGGCTATGTGGGTATGCTCATAGTGGCTTTCTCGGCGTTGCGTCTGGCTCGGTTCAATATCGACGATAGGCAGACAAGCTCATTTATCGGTATGCCCACTCCGGCAAATGCTATATTGTGGTCGGGTCTTGGGTTTACGTATCACCGGTTTTTGTCAGATAATGTGGCTATTACGCTCGTATTGGTCGCTATGACTTCTTATCTGCTGATATCGAGTATACCAATGTTTTCTCTGAAATTCAAAGACTTCGGTATTCGTTCAAACAAATGGCAATACATACTAATCGTTTCTACTATAATATTGCTCATCGCGCTGAAATACAGTGTATTCGTTTGGTCGATAGTAGTATATATTGTTTTATCGGCGATAAAAGCTCTTGTCGAATGTCGATGCAAAAAGTCGGAAGTAGATACCCCCTCGGCAACGACAGACAATTAATAACCCAATATTTTGAGCATCGACTTGTAGCTCTGCTCCTTGGCGAATAGTTTTGTATACCATTCGCCTGTTTCGTCGCGGTCTATTACTACGAGTTTGGGACCGGGAATGAGGCAGTGTTGTATGCCGCCGAAGCCGCCCAGACTCTCCTGATAGGCTCCCATGTGGAAAAATCCCACATATTGCTCCTCTCCGTTGGTAATCTTGGGCATAAAGATGGCATTCGAGTGAGCCTCGGCGTTGTAGAAGTCTTCGCTGTCGCAGGTAAGCCCGCCCATATGGACACGTTCGTACTCTTTATCCCAATTGTTGATGGCGAGGAATACATATCGCTGGTTGATAGCCCAAGTGTCGGGTAGGGTAGTCATGAAACTGCTGTCTATCATATTCCACAGCTCTCGGTCGTTTTGTTGCTTCTGGTTGATGATGGAGTAGAGCATAGCACCGCTCTCGCCGACGGTATACGAACCGAATTCGGTGAAGATATGTGGGTCTTCGACGCCGTTGTTTTTGCAGGTCTTTTTTATCTGTGCCACTATCTCTTCTGCCATATATTCGTAGTCGTAGTCGAAGTCGAGGTGTGCCTGTATCGGGAAACCGCCGCCGATATTGAGAGAGTCGAGGCTGGGGAATATATGTTTTAGTTCGCAGTAGAGGTTAACCACTTTGTTCAACTCGTTCCAGTAATATGCAGTGTCGCGTATACCTGTGTTGATGAAGAAGTGAAGCATCTTGAGGCTTACGTTTTTGTTGGGTTTGATTTTCTTCTCGCAGTATGGTATTATGTCGTTGTATCTGATACCGAGACGCGAGGTGTAGAAGTCGAACTTCGGTTCTTCTTCGGCAGCAATACGTATGCCGATGTTGAATTTTCGTTTCGAAGTGATGTTGAATAAGTCAAGCTCGAATTTATTATCCAAAATAGGTATTATGTTTTTGAACCCCAAATCTACAAGGTTCTCTATATTTTCTACATATTGAGGACGTTTGAAGCCGTTACAGAGAATGTATGTGTCGGGTTTGAGGAATCCGTTTTCGTACAGATTCTCGAGAATATTCATATCGAAAGCCGACGAAGTCTCTATGTGGACGTTGTGTTTTAGCACCTCTTCCATCACGAACGAGAAATGCGACGACTTGGTACAGTAGCAATAGTTGTAGTCGCCCTGATAATCGACCTTTGCCATAGCTACATTGAATGCACGGCGGGCTCGCTGTATGTTCTCTCCTATCTTGGGCAGATAGGCTATGCGGAGCGGTGTGCCGTACTGTTTGATGACATCCATTAGCGGTATGCCGAACCAGTTCAAGTCGCCGTCTTCGATCGTAAACTCGTCGTTCGGTACTTCAAATGCCTGTTGAATCAAGTCGATATACTTATTCTTCATATCTCTGATGTAGATTAGTTAGATTTAGAAAAAAAATGCAATGTAACTCTGTCGGATTTTATATTGCCCGCAAAAGTAATACTATTTTTTCTGATAATCAGCATAAAATGTGATTTTATTCAATCTTTGGTCGAAAAAAATATTAATTTTGCACGAAATATTCTGACAGTATACCCCGATATGCACCAAAAATCGCAGATAGAAATCAAAAACAAAAAAGCCTCTTTCCACTACGAACTGCTGACCAAATACACGGCAGGCATAGTGCTTTACGGTACCGAGATAAAATCGATACGCGAAGGCAAGGCAGGTTTGGTCGATTCGTATTGTGCTTTCGACAAGGGCGAGCTGTGGGTTATCAATATGCACATAGCGGCATTTCGTCTGGGAAACTTCTACAACCACGAAGCCGCTCGTACACGTAAGCTGCTGCTGACCAAGCGAGAACTGCGTAAAATAGAACGAGCCGTCAAAGAGACAGGGCTTACGATTGTACCTACGAGACTGTATATCAACGATAAAGGGTTAGCCAAGCTCGATATAGCCGTAGCGCGTGGCAAAAAGCTGTACGACAAACGCGAAAGCATCAAAGAGAAAGACCTTCGCCGCGATATGGAACGTTATCGCAGGTAATATATTGGTATTTAGGTGTTTGTTGGGCTTATTTCATTGTGTTCGGACAAAAAGAATATACGAAAACTCCATTTTTTTATATCTTTGCAAAACGTTTTTGTAATCAAATAAACATATTAAATATATGAGAAGACTAAGCTTGTTTTTGATAGTTATCACAGTAAGTTGCTTATCTGCTTTCGCTCAGATGTTTGAGCCTATCAAGTGGAAATTTTCGACTAAAACTATCGACCAATCTACTGTGGAACTTGTTTTTAGTGCCACCATCGACAGAGGCTGGCATCTGTATGGAATGAAACTGCCCGACGACGGACCTACACCTACCCAATTCGTGTTCGAGGGCAAGCGAGGTGCTACTTTCGAAGGTTCGGTAGTAGCCAAAAGCAAACTTATAGAGGAGTACGACAAGTTTTTCGAGGAGAAACTCAGTTACTACAACTCTTCTGCGGTTTTTTCGCAAAAAATAAAATTCGACCCCGAGAGAGGTTATAAAGTGGACGGATACATAAAGTTCCAGTCGTGTAACGACGAGGCTTGTATCAATGGCGAAGCTCCTTTTAAATTCGAGCTGAAAGGCAAAAAGCCGCTTGCCGAAGAACAGGCAGACTCTACTCCCTCTCCAGCTACGGCACAGATAGACTCTGCTGCAATAACGGGAGCCACTCAGCAGACCGATACCGATATCTTTGCTCCTGCACTCGATAAGCTCGACAAATACAACAAAGAAGCAGGCAGCACATCGGCTACCGAAGGTAGGTCGCTGCTATGGATATTCCTAATGGGTATGCTCGGAGGTCTCATAGCACTCATTACTCCTTGTGTATGGCCTGTGATACCTATGACGGTGAGCTTCTTCCTCAAACGCTCGGGCGAAAACAAAGCCAAAGCCAGACAAGACGCCGTACTCTACGGTCTCGGCATAATCATCATATACGTTATGCTCGGTCTGCTCATAACGCTCATATTCGGACCTAATGCGCTTAATTCGCTATCTACCAATGCTATATTCAATGTGTTCCTTTTTGCTTTGTTGGTAGTGTTTGCCATTTCGTTCTTCGGAGCGTTCGAAATAACGCTGCCTGCGTCGTGGTCGTCTAAGATGGACGCCAAAGCATCGTCTACGACTGGCTTTATAAGCATATTCTTTATGTCGTTTGTATTGGTGATAGTATCGTTCTCCTGCACCGGTCCTATTATCGGCTTTTTGCTCGTCAACGTAACCTCAGGCGGACTGTGGGCTCCTCTGCTCGGAATGCTCGGCTTCTCGATAGCTTTGGCTATTCCGTTCGGTTTCTTTGCCTTGTTCCCTACGTTGCTCAAAGCTCTGCCAAAATCGGGAGGCTGGCTGAATACCGTCAAAGTGGTTCTTGCATTTATCGAATTGGCTTTTGCCCTCAAATTCCTCTCTGTTGCCGACCTCGCTTACGGTTGGGGTATACTCGACAGAGAAGTATTTATCGTACTATGGATAGTGATATTTGCTATGCTCGGCTTCTATCTGCTCGGTAAACTGCGTTTCCCGCACGACGACGAAGAAGAGACCGTCTCTATACCGAAGTTCTTTATGGCTGTCATATCGTTTGCCTTTGCCATCTATATGATACCCGGTCTGTGGGGTGCTCCGCTGAAAGCTGTTTCGGCATTCTCGCCCCCGATGCACACTCAGGACTTCTCGTTGTACAAAAACCATTTGGAAGCCCACTACACCGACTACGAGCTCGGTATGGCTGCCGCCAAGGTACAGAAGAAACCCGTTGTGGTCGACTTCTCGGGCTTCGGCTGCGTCAATTGCCGTAAGATGGAGGCTGCCGTATGGACAGACGACAAAGTGTTCGATAAACTAACCAACGACTTCATACTTATATCGCTTATGGTAGACGATAAGACACCATTGCCCGAACCTATCGAGGTCGAAGAAAACGGAGCAACCCGCAAGTTGCGTACACTGGGCGATAAGTACTCGTACATACAACGCCATAGGTTCGGAGCAAACGCTCAGCCATTCTACGTAATACTCGACGAGAACGGCGACCCGATGACAGGCTCGTATGCATTTAGCGAGAGCGTCGAAGACTTCCTGAAATTCCTCGACGCAGGTATGAGCAACTATAAAGCGAAAAAGTAGATTGTACTAATAATTTTAATGTAGTATGAATATCAGAATATTAGGTTTGGCGGTAATATTGGCTGTAAACTCTTTTGCGGCAATGGCACAAAATAGCGATAAGGCTAAAAAAGAGGCTATTGCGGTGAAGGAAATAGTCGAAAGTCGTAATTTTAAGATAAATATACTCAATGTCTTGCGCGAGAAGCGTGTATATATGGATATTTATTCGAAGAATACGATAGAGATAGCCGACGGAAAGCTTGTAGCCAAATTTCCATACTTCTATCGCAACGACAATCCGTCGAATACCGCTCAGTCTTATCTGAAGATAGATAGCGATATTCGGACGATGAAGATAAAGAATAAGGCTAAAAGTAGTATGTATGATGTATCCATAAAGATAGAAAAACCATCGAAGTATGTAGTAAATATCGATATCGGATACGATGGTAATTGTATGATATACGTTACCAACTCACAGAAAAAGACAGTCATATATGGTGGTAGACTGATAGAACCCAATATGTGATATTATAAAAAATCTGATGTTTGTTGTTTGGGATGAGAAAATAAGTTTAAATTTAGTCATAGTTATAAGTATATGATACCAGATTATCAATCATTGATGTTGCCGTTACTCAAGTACATTAAAAGTGGTGAAACTTATCAAATTCAAGATGTTATCGAAGATTTAGCAAATTATTTTCATATAACAGAGGATGAAAAAAGAGAACTTTTGGAAAGTGGACGTCAAACGATCTTTAGTAATCGTGTCGGATGGGCAAGGACATATTTAAAACAAGCAGGATTAATAAGATATCCATTTAGAACACATATTGCGATTACAGAAGCAGGGAAACAAGTACTGTCTGAACATCTCGATAAAATCGACAATAAATATTTGTTGAGATTTCCCTCGTTTGTGGACTTTATAAGAAGATCGAAGTCTAATGATAAATTAGATATAGATGCATCAAAAATAATTTTGCATCAAGAACAAACTCCCGAAGAAAATTTAGGCAACTTATATATTCAGCATAGAAAATATTTGGCGTTAGAGTTGTTGAATAAAGTCATTGAATTTTCTCCTGTATTATTTCAAAAAATTGTAGTTGAACTCTTGGTGAAAATGGGGTATGGTGGTTCAGTTAAAGACGCTGGAGAAGCTATAAGAGTGAGAGGTGACTGCGAGATTGATGGAACTATTAAGGAAGACAAGCTTGGACTGGATACTATTTACGTACAAGCAAAATTCTGCAAAAATATTAATGTCTTAGTCGGGAAACCCGAAATTCAAAAATTTATTGGGATACTTGCGGGGCAAGGAGTAAAAAAAGGAATTTTTATAACTACTTCAAGTTTTACGAGTGATGCATTTAGCTATTCTCCTAGAAATGAAACAAAAATTGTACTAATTGATGGAGATAGGTTATCTCAGTTAATGATAGATTATAATATTGGTTGTACATATCAACAGATTTATGAATTGAAAAAGATTGATAATAGTTATTTTATTGAAGAATAGGATGTACAAAAACAGTCATATAAATTATTTTTCTGGTTTTTGAAAGCTCATTAATTTTTTTATACTTAATAATAAGTTTATGTTTTATGATAAAGAAGATAGTATTGGCATTGATTGCCATATTCGTATTAATATCGTGTGAAAGTTCCCAAAACTACTCCGTACAGCTTGAGAATCAGCGTAAACAGATCAGAGAGTATATCGAGCGAAATGGTATTTCGTTGATAGAAACCTATCCTGCCGATTCGGTGTTCAAATCGAACGAATATCTCTGGATGGGGCAAGACAGCATAATCTTCCGTCTTGCAAAAAAAGGTGTGGGTGCTGCCATAAAGCCGGGCGATCGTATTACGGTGCGTTGGGTACAATACTCTATCGATGGCAATGGTGATTCTGTAAGCTATTGGACTACAGGCGACGTAGACTATCCGTTGGAACTTGTTTTCGACCCCGACCCCAATTCGGCTACAAATCTACGCCGTTCGAATACCAATAGTATTGGTTGGCAGAGTGCTATACGCCTGATGCAACGTTCGGATGCGATAGCTGAATTTATAGTGCCGTCGCCTATCGGTACATTGACTGCTTTCAACAATGTTAAGGCATATCGCTATAAATTTACGTTCAAGATACAGCCTAAATAGCTATATATGACACTGATAAAATCTATTTCGGGTATTCGTGGTACGATTGGAGGTAAGACAGACGACAATCTTACTCCTTTCGACATAGTAAAATTCGTTTCGGCTTATGTCGAATGGCTTCGAAATGTGTCGTTGGCTTCTACGAATAGTCCTCTTAGAGTGGTTGTCGGACGCGACGCCCGCATATCGGGGCAGATGGTCGAAAATTTGGTTTGCGGCACATTGGTAGGTTGCGGTTGCGACGTGATCGATATAGGACTTGCGTCTACTCCTACTACCGAAATTGCTGTTACAGCCGAGCGAGCCGATGGAGGTATTATCATTACGGCAAGCCACAACCCCAAACAATGGAACGCCCTGAAACTCCTCAATGCACAAGGAGAATTTCTATCGAAGACAGACGGTGAGAGTATACTGAAAATAGCCGAAACCGGCGAGATGGATTTTGCCAAGATAGATGCTTTGGGTAAGATATATAATAAAGATATGTCTGACTACCATATAGATAGTGTCGTTTCTCTCGATTTGGTAGATGTAGAGGCTATAAAGAAAGCAAATTTTTCGGTAGCGATAGATTGTGTCAATTCGGTAGGTGGAATCATTATCCCTAAACTGCTTAAAGCTCTTGGAGTAGAACGTATTACGTGCCTGAATTGTGAGCCGACAGGCGACTTCAAACACAATCCCGAGCCGCTAAAGGAGAATCTTACCGAAATTTCGGGCTATATGGCTCGGAATAAGGTAGATGTGGGGTTTGTTGTAGACCCCGATGTAGACCGTTTGGCTATTGTGTGCGAAGATGGCGAAATGTTTGGCGAAGAGTATACGCTTGTGTCTGTTGCCGATTACGTGCTTAGCCATACCAACGGCAATACTGTGAGCAATCTTAGCTCTACAAGGGCTTTGGCTGATGTTACCGCTCTGTATGACAGTAAATATTATGCTGCTGCGGTGGGTGAGGTCAATGTAGTGGAAAAGATGAAGGCAGTGGGAGCTGTCATAGGCGGCGAAGGCAATGGAGGAGTCATATATCCGGCGTCGCACTATGGGCGAGATGCTTTGGTGGGTATAGCTTTGTTTCTAACTTTGTTGGCGAAAAAATCCATGAAAGTATCGGAGTTGCGTAAGACATATCCCGAGTATTTTATCTCGAAAAATAAAATAGAGCTTACCCCCGATATAGATGTAGATACCGTATTTAGTGTAATAAAAGGCAACTATTCCCGATTTGGAATAAATGATATCGACGGGGTTAAGATAGATTTCCCGCAAGGGTGGGTTCATCTGCGGAGGTCTAATACAGAGCCTATTATCAGGATATATTCGGAGGCTCCGACTCAGGAGCAGGCAGATAAATTTGCTGCTGCTATTATAGCCGAAATCAATCGTATAGTGGCTTCGTGGCAGAAAGATACACTCTAATCCGTCGTTTCTGACTTATATATAATTTTTATTCTTGGTCTGTAATGCAAGAAAAGATAATAGAACTTACCGATAATATCGATTTGGTAGTGTTTTATGGCGTCAATAATGCCAATATGCGATTGCTGAAAAATCTATTTCCCAAGGTTAAAATAGTTGCGCGCAACAATATTATAAAAATACAGGGTACTGAGGTAGATATCAACAATTTGGAGCGAATTTTCGGAATGCTGCAGAAGTATTGCGAAGAGTACAATATTTTAGACGAAAAGCAGATTTTGGCAATTATCGACGGTAGTCATATCGCAGAGCGTAAGGCAGATAACCTTATTCTTCACGGAATAGGCGGCAAATCTATCGTAGCCCGTACTCCAAACCAACGTAAACTTGCCGAAAAGTTCGATAGCAACGACCTTCTGTTTGCCGTAGGTCCTGCCGGTAGCGGTAAGACTTACACGGCTATAGCTCTGGCTGTAAGGGCATTGAAAAACAAAGAGGTACGTCGTATTATTTTGTCGCGCCCGGCGGTGGAGGCAGGCGAAAAGCTTGGATTTCTTCCAGGCGATATGAAAGAAAAGATAGACCCTTATTTGCAGCCTCTGTACGATGCTTTACTCGATATGTTGCCTGCAGAAAAGGTAAAGTCGCATATCGAGACAGGTATCATACAGATTGCCCCTCTGGCTTTTATGCGAGGACGTACTCTGAACGATGCCATAGTGATTCTCGACGAAGCACAAAACACTACCAACCATCAGATAAAGATGTTTCTTACCCGTATGGGGCTCAATACCAAGATGATAATCACAGGCGATATAACACAAATAGATCTACCGCCTCGGCAGAAGTCGGGACTTATCGATGCAGTGGAGACTCTTAAGGGTATAAAAGGCATTGAGTTGGTGGAGTTTAACAAAAACGATATCGTACGTCATTCGTTGGTGCAGAGTATAGTGGAGGCATACGAAAAGAAGTCGAAAAAAGATATCGAATAACACTATATAAATGAATAAGATATACGCCTTTCCCCTTAGCGATATAGACGACGTTGCCCGACAGTTTGTGGCGGATATGGGCACATCGAAAATTTTTGCCTTCTACGGAGCCATGGGAGCCGGTAAGACTACATTTATCGCTGCTTTGTGTAAGGCATTGGGAGTCGAGGAGCCTGTTACAAGTCCTACGTTTGCTATTGTCAATCAGTACGATACTGCCGACGACAATACTATATATCATTTCGATTGTTACCGCTTCGATACCATAGAAGATGCTCTGAATATTGGTATAGAGGAGTATTTCGATAGCGGTTGTCTCTGTTTCATCGAATGGGCTGAAAAGATAAAAGATATTTTACCCACAGATACTATTGCCGTTAACATTGTAGCCAAAGAAGATGGCAGCCGAGAAGTCTCGGTCTTGCAATAGCCTAAAAACACGTATAAAGCTTGTTTCTTAGCCGCTAGTATCTCTCGATATTATTCAAAGATATGGTCCGACTAAGAAAATTTTACATTTATCTTATGGTCAATCGAAAAAAAAATGCTAATTTTACACTCTTTTTTAGAGACGCTACACCTAGTCTCTAACATGTAAATTTTAGCAAAAGAAAGAACTATAGAATAAATGACAGGACAAGAAAGGCTTATAAGAGTAGATATTGAGGAGCAGATGCGTTCGGCTTATATCGACTATTCGATGTCGGTAATAGTTTCTCGTGCTCTGCCCGATGTCAGAGACGGATTTAAACCCGTACATCGACGTGTGTTGTTCGGAATGAACGAATTAGGTAATACCAACGACAAACCGTATAAAAAATCGGCTCGTATCGTTGGTGAGGTTATGGGTAAGTACCATCCACACGGCGACTCTTCTATCTACGGTACATTGGTTCGTATGGCTCAGCCTTGGGCTATGCGTTACCCGCTTGTAGACGGGCAAGGTAATTTCGGCTCCATAGACGGCGACGAACCTGCCGCAATGCGTTACACCGAGGCACGTCTGATGAAGATAGCCGAAGAGATGCTCGACGATATAGAAAAAAACACAGTTGACTTCAAAGCCAATTTCGACGAAACTCTCAAAGAACCAATGGTATTGCCGGCTCGCTTACCCAATCTGCTGGTAAATGGTTCGTCGGGGATAGCCGTAGGTATGGCTACCAATATGGCTCCGCACAATCTTTCGGAGACGGTAGATGCCATTATTGCCTACATTCATAATCCACAGATTACTATCGATGAAATAACAAAATATATAAAAGCTCCCGATTTCCCTACCGGTGGTATCATTTATGGCTATGCCGGTGTACGCGAAGCATTTGAGACAGGCAGAGGAAAGATAGTAATACGCTCTAAATGTGAAATAGAGACTACCGCAAGCGGACACGATAAGATAATCGTTACCGAAATACCGTATATGGTAAATCGTGCCGAGCTTATAAAGTCGATAGCGGCTCTTGCCGAAGAAAAACGCATAGAAGGCATATCAAACATCAACGACGAGTCCGACAGACAGGGTATGCGTATCGTAATCGATATAAAACGCGATGCGAATTCTAATGTAATACTCAATAAGTTATATAAGTATTCACAGCTACAGAGCTCTTTTTCGGTAAATAATGTAGCTCTTGTAAAGGGACGTCCGCAACTGCTTAATATTATCGACCTTATACGTAACTTTGTCGAACACAGGCACGAGGTGATAGTGCGTCGTACCGAATACGATTTGGAAAAGGCACTCGAGCGAGCCGAATTGCTCGAAGGTCTGATGATTATCCTCGATAATCTCGACGAAGCCATACGTATAATACGCGACTCGAAAACACCGTCGGAGGCACAGGAACGCCTTATGGAGCGCTTCTCGCTTACCGAGCGGCAAGCTGCTTACGTCGTAGAACTCCGACTTCGCCAACTCACTGCTATGGAGCAAGATAAGCTGCGTCTGGAGTACGAAGAACTTTTGAAACGTATAGAAGATTTGCGCGATATTTTGGCAAAAGTCGAAAGACGAATGCAGATCATTGTCGACGAAATGTTGGAGCTTAAAAACAAATTTGGCGACTCGCGTCGTACCGAGATAGTATATTCGGGCGAAGAGATGAATCCCGAAGATTTCTATGCCGACGACCAGATGATTATCACCATTTCGCACGAGGGATATATCAAACGTACTCCGCTAGCCGAGTTTAAGGCTCAGAATCGAGGTGGCGTAGGCTCCAAAGGAGGCGCTACAAAAGACAAAGACTTCATCGAGGATATTTATCCCGCTTCGATGCACAACTATATGTTGTTTTTCACCCAAAAAGGCAAATGCTATTGGATGAGAGTCTACGATATACCTGAAGGAAGCAAGATAAGCAAGGGCAGGGCGATACAGAATATGTTGAACATAGAGCCCGACGATAAGATAAATGCGTTTATACGTGTAAAAAATCTGCAAGACCCCGAATACAATAGCAAACACTATTTGGTATTCTGTACCAAGAATGGTATTATCAAAAAGACCTGCTTGGAGGCTTATTCGCGTCCTCGACAAAATGGGGTAAATGCCATCACCATAAGAGAAGACGACCAAGTGATACAGGTACGTCTGACAGATGGTAATAGCCAGATAGTCATTGCCAACCGTGAAGGACGGGCTATCCGCTTCCACGAATCCGACGTGCGTAATATGGGGCGTAACGCCACAGGCGTAATTGCTATGGCGCTCGAACCCGATAGTGGAGACGAGGTTGTAGGTATGGTAGCTGTTGCAGATAAAAAAGAGACGATACTCGTGGTATCGGAAAAGGGCTATGGAAAACGTTCGCAACTCGACGAACTCGACGAAAACGGAGAATTCAAACTCGACGAAGAGGGCAAGCCGATAGCCGTATATCGTGTTACAAAACGTGGCGGTAAGGGTGTGAAGACAATGAATATCACCGAAAAGACGGGTAAACTCGTGTCGATAAAACTTGTTGACGATAGCCACGATATAATGATTATCAACAAGAGCGGTATGACTATCCGTATGCACGTTGCCGATATTCGCGTCATGGGTAGAGCCACACAAGGAGTCCGCCTCATCAACCTCGAAAAACGTAACGACGAGATAGCTGCCGTATGTAAGGTAGATGCAGATACCGAAGAAGAGGCTGTAGAGATAGATAATACCGTAGACGACAGCACCGAAGTCGATAACTCTAATGAATGAAATATTCGAATAAATCTAAAAAACAACCAATAACCGATTGTATAAAAGACAATATCAACAACTAAACACATAATTATCAAT
>CAJPNS010000023.1 GCA_905372135.1 Porphyromonadaceae bacterium
GTAATGAAAGTGCGTGATTATGAGTGCGACGCACAAGGAATAGTAAACAATGCCAACTACTTGCACTATTTCGAGGCTACCAGGCACGACTTTATGGAAGAGTGTGGCATATATTTTCGCGATATGACTGAGCAGAATATTTTCCCAGTTGTAAGGAATGCTAATCTGTCGTACAAAAACTCATTGCGAGGTTCGGACCGTTTCGTCAGTCGCCTATCGGTCGAACGTCAGGGGCTGAAATATTTTTTTCGTCAAGAGATATTGCGTCTGCCCGATAAGGTTCTCTGTGTCAGAGGGGTGATAGAGATAGTCTGTATCATCGGCGGACGTGCCTCGCGGTGCGAGATTTTCGACGAGGCGTTTCGAGATTATATCGTAGCGAAGGATTAATTTTACCTCGTAAAATAGAAGGATTATGTGGAAGAAGATAGGCAAAATATTACTGAAAATACTGCTCATTTTCATCGCTATCACGGTGCTTATGACTATCGTTTACCGATGGGTGAATCCTCCCATTACGCCGCTGATGGTGATACGTGCCGTATCCGACGACTATCCGATAAAGAAAAAATGGATACCTATCGAAGATATGCCGCAATCGTTGCTCAACTGTGTAGTTGCTTCGGAGGATAATTTCTTCCTATCGCACTACGGTATCGACTTCGGAGCTGTCGAGAAGGCTATAGAATACAATAAGAAACATAAGAAAACACGTGGAGCCAGCACCGTATCGCAACAAACGGCAAAGAACGTTTTTCTGTGGCAAGGCAGGACTTGGGTCAGAAAAGGTTTCGAAGTCTATTTTACGTTTCTTATAGAGACTTTCTGGAGCAAAGAGCGCATAATGGAGGTGTATCTGAATGTTATCGAGATGGGGCGAGGCGTATACGGCATAGAGGCTGCCGCTCGTAATCATTTCGGCAAGGAGGCAACTAAGCTTACCCCATATCAATCGGCTCTGATAGTCGCCTCTTTCCCCAACCCGTTGAGGTACAATCCCGCCAACCCGTCGGGGTATCTGACACGCCGTGCCAATGCTATATTGGCTCTGTCGCAAAAGATGCCCAAGGTGAAGTTCGACGATAAAACTATCGAGAAAGCGAAAGAGCGACACGAAAAACATATCAAAAACAAAAAACGGTAATCTTTCGGCACGGATATTATCTAAAACAACTTTACGAGTGTTTTTACCCGAAAAAATACTAACTTTGCAATCGCAGACCAATAACCTATATTAACCATATAACCGTATGCCCATAAACACAGAAAAAGCCCGTAAAGACTCGTTTTTCAATCTTTATTTTACATCGACCATAAGTATTGCCGTGGCTCTGTTTATGCTCGGTCTGGTGGCTATGCTGCTACTCTGGGGCAATCATGTTACCCGATTTGCGAAAGAGAATCTGGTCGTATCGCTCATACTGAGCGACGCTACTACCGACGACGACCTGACAAGAATCGAGAACTACCTCGCATCTGCCGACTTTGTAAAGCATTACCAATATATCTCAAAAGATGCCGCTCTCGAAGAGCACATAGCCGACGTGGGCGACAATCCGATGGAGCTACTCGGATACAATCCCATAAAAGCGTCGATAGAGGTCAATCTCAAAGCGGAGTTTATCAGCGAAGCTTTTTTGCAGAAACTCTCGAAAGACATTGAGATATACCCTTTTGTGGAGAATGTGGCTTATCAGCAGATAATGATTTCAGACCTCAATACCAACGTCAAACGTATCTCGCTCGTATTGTTGCTCATATCGCTCATACTTGTGCTTATCACAGTGATACTTATCAATAATACAATACGTATATCCATCTACTCCAAACGTTTTGTCATCAACACGATGAAACTCGTCGGAGCGAAGGCGTGGTTTATACGTCGTCCGTTCCTGTGGCGGTTTGTCAAGAACGGGCTGATAGCTTCGTTTCTGGCTTGCTTCGGTTTATTCGGAGTGGGGTATTATATACAGAGAATGGATTTCTCGCTGCCGTTGTACGACTATCGTTTCTTTGTGCCGATTATAGTTGTAGTATTTGCCGTAGGCTTCTTGGTAAGCTTCCTTGCGGCACTTTTCTGTATCAATCGTTACATTCGTATGAAGTCGGGCGACTTGTATTTTATTTGAAAAACGAATTATAATTACAAAACACACAAAATACTGTTTATGAACAAAATAAATTATATCCTGATAGCTGTTGCTGTGGCGGTAATAATTATCGGTTTCGTGCTTATGACAGGCTCGCCATCGACGGCAACCGAATACAATCCCGACATATTCTCGTTTCGTAGGATAACACTTGCTCCGATAGTATGTCTTATCGGTTTCCTCCTTGTGATAGTGGGTATTATGTACAGACCGAAAGAAAAAGAATAATCCGCCTTGGGTCTAAAGCGACACCAACGAGACTATTATGACGTGGTTCGAAGCGATTATAATTGCCATAGTCGAAGGACTGACAGAGTTCTTGCCCGTATCTTCGACAGGACACATGATTATCACACAGGGGCTGCTCGGAATGCACTCCGACGAGTTTATCAAAGCATTTACCGTAATCATTCAGTTTGGAGCGATATTGTCGGTCATAGTCCTGTACTTCAAGAGATTTGTGCAGGTCGCCCCGATTAGTGTATTTCAGCTGCCTGCAGACAGCAATTTCGGCACGTGGCATAAGTTGCGTTATTTTTGGGGGCAGCTTATCCGCAAGTACGATTTTTACTGGAAACTACTGATTGCTTTCGCTCCCGCAGCCGTCTTGGGATTTCTGTTTTCGGACGCGATAGACCGTCTGCTCGAACGCGTAGAGGTAGTGGCAGTTATGCTTATCGTTGGCGGTGTGTTTATGATTTTTGTAGATAAAATTTTCGATAAAACCGACGCAGACCAAACGATAGGCTGGCGTAAGGCTCTCTTTATCGGCTTTTGCCAATGCGTGGCTATGATACCGGGCGTAAGTCGTTCGATGGCAACGATTGTAGGCGGTATGTCGCAGAGGCTGACACGCAAGAATGCAGCCGAATTTTCGTTTTTCCTTGCTGTGCCTACTATGTTTGCCGCCTCGGCTTGGAAGTTTTACAAACTGTTTGCCGACCCCGCCTCACGTCAGTTGCTCGGGCAAAATATCGATACGCTGATAATAGGCAATGTGGTTGCTTTTGTCGTTGCTATGCTGGCGATTAAGTTTTTTATCGGCTTCCTTACCAAATACGGCTTCAAGGCATTCGGTTATTATCGTATAGCAGTAGGTGCCATACTACTGATATTGCTTCTGGCAAATGTCAATCTTAGCGTAATCTGATTTTTTTATCAAAATAGAATATAATCAAAATATTATGGAACAAAAGATAGCGAAGGCACTGTTGGAGATAGGAGCGGTTTTTCTCCGTCCCGACGAGCCTTTTACTTGGGCGAGCGGCATAAAAAGCCCTATTTACTGCGACAATCGCCTTATACTTACCGCCCCCGACGTACGAGACGAGGTAGAGAAGGCTCTGGCTCAGACGATAAAAACACACTACGCCGATGTAGAGGTACTTATGGGCACTGCTACGGCAGGCATTGCACACGCTGCCATAGCAGCTTCTATAATGGGGTTGCCGATGGGATATGTAAGAGGAGGCTCCAAAGACCACGGCAGACAGAACCGTATCGAAGGGCGTCTACAAGCGGGGCAAAAGGTCGTAGTCGTCGAAGACCTGATATCGACGGCAGGCAGCAGCATAGAGGCGGTAGAGGCGTTGCGTGAGGCAGGAGCCGATGTGCTCGGTATAGCGAGCATATTTACCTACGGTATGCAACGCGGCGTAGACAATCTGGCAAAAGCGGGCATCAAGAACGTCAGCCTGTCGAATTTCGATGTATTGATACGAGTGGCTGCCTCCTGCGGATATATCAAAGACAGCGATGTAGAGCGACTACTCCGCTTCCGCAACAATCCGAACGACGAGAGTTGGGCAGTGCACTAGCTTATCTATTAATTATTTACACTATAATCATGATTTTTCGGCGAAGCGTAGGCGGGCGCTGCGTGCTCTGCCGTTGGCGGTGATTTCGTCGGCTGTGCTTACGATTGCTTTCGATACGTTCACGAAAGGCGATACGACGTTGCCGTAAAAATCCTTTTGGAGCGTCCCCTCGAAGTTTCCGCTTCGAAGGAAGTTTTTCACTATGCGGTCTTCTATCGAATGGTAGGCTATGACGGCGATTCTACCCCCTTTCGAAAGCAAATCGACAGACTGTAGTAGCATCATTTTCAGAGCGTCCATCTCGGCATTGACCTCGATACGGATAGCCTGAAATATGGGTGCAAGTTCTTTATTCTCTTTTCCTTTCGTGCAAAAAGGCTTTAGCACTTCGAGCAGTTCGGCGATAGTACGAATTGGCGCCGCCTGCCTCCGACGCACTATAGCCGCTGCAATACGTCGAGCGGTGCGTACTTCGCCGTAGCGATAGAGTAGGTCGGCGAGGTCGTCTTCGGAGTAGTTATTTATTAGCTTGTCGGCTGTAAAGTCGGCGTTGCGGTTCATCCTCATATCGAGGGCTCCGTCGAAACGGTACGAAAAGCCTCGCTCGGCTTCGTCGAAGTGGTGCGACGACACTCCGAGATCGGCTATAATGCCGTCGACGTGGGTGATACCGTAGTATCTGAGGAAATTGCCGATATGTTTGAAGTTGCCTCTGACGAAGGTAAAACGTTCGTCGTGGGGTACGTTTTCGCGAGCATCTTTGTCGCGGTCGAATCCATAGAGTCTGCCCTTGTGGTCGAGTCGGTCGAGGATTGCCCTTGAATGCCCGCCTCCGCCAAAAGTGCAGTCGACGTAGATGCCGTCGGGTTTTATGGCTAAGGCTTCTATACTCTCAGGCAGCAATACTGGGATATGGTACATTGTCGTATGTGCGAATATTGATAATATTAAGCTATGCGGGTTTGATGCCCTGTTTTTCGGCTATTTCGAGTAGAAACCGAAACGCCTCGTCGTGCGAATTAGGTATGATACCATCGAGAATGGCATCTTTTATCTGCGTCTTTAGCTCTCCTACCAAACTGCACGGAGGTAGCCCGAATACCGACATTATCTCTGTGCCGTCTACAGGTGGTTGGAAGTTGCGTATGCGGTCTTTCTCTTCGAGTTCCACGAGTTTGCGACGTACGAGTTCGAAGTTTTCGGAGAAACGCTTCACTTTTTTCAGGTTGTTCGACGTTATATCGCATTGGCATAGCATCATCAGATGGTCGATATCGTCGCCCGCATCGAATAGCAGACGTCTTACCGCCGAGTCGGTTACTATGTCTTCACTCAGTACTATCGGTCGCATGTGGAGCAATACCATTTTCTGGACGAACTTCATCTGCTCGCCGAGTGGCAACTTGAGGTTTTCGAAGATGCGTTTTACCATTTTCGAGCCTACATAGTTGTGGTTGTGGAATGTCCAGCCGCGTGCCTCTTCCCAGCGTTTCGTCTTCGGCTTGCCGATATCGTGTAGCAGAGCAGCCCACCGAAGCCAGAGGTCGTCGGATACTTTTGCCAAGTTGTCGAGCACCTGCAGCGAATGCAAGAAGTTGTCTTTGTGTGCCCGTCCGTCGACAGACTCCACCCCTTTCATAGCCGAGAGTTCGGGCATTATAAGCGGCAGCAGCCCTGTGGTGTCGAGCAGGCGTAAGCCGACCGAAGGTTTCGGCGAGAGCATTATCTTGTTCAGTTCGTCGGCAATACGCTCTTTGGTGATGATGGCGATACGCTCCCTGTTTCGCCAGATAGCCACGAGTGTTTCGTCTTTGATATCGAATCCGAGCTGAGCCGAGAATCTTATGGCACGCATCATACGCAGCGGGTCGTCGGAGAATGTGATATCGGCGTCGAGCGGCGTGCGGATTATATGTTTGCTCAGGTCGGCAAGCCCTCCAAACGGGTCGACGAGCGAGCCGAAACGTTCTTTGTTGAGGCAGATAGCCATAGCGTTGATGGTGAAATCGCGGCGGTTTTGGTCGTCTTCGAGCGTGCCTTCCTCTACTATGGGGTTGCGGCTGTCGTGTCGGTACGACTCGCGGCGGGCTCCTACTATCTCTATCTCCGTGTCGCGATGTTTTATCTGTGCCGTGCCGTAGGTCTTGAATACTGCAAGGTGAGCTCCTCGCCCCAGATGACGCCGAAGCGTCTCGGCAAATCGTATGCCGTTGCCCACCACTACTACGTCTATGTCTTTCGAGGGGCGGCAGAGCAGTAAGTCTCTTACATAACCACCTATAAGGTAGCACTCTATGCCTTCGGAGTCGGCTACGTCACCTATGGTACGAAAAATCTTACTGTCTATCTTGTCTGCTAAATTCATCTATCGTCGAAACTCGTCGTTTATACCACCCTAAAGAATATGTTGTTGTAGCCGTCGGCAGCCTTTGTATCTAATAATCACTTGGGTTGCAAAATTACTATTTTTCTTTATAATTAAGATAGAAAAAAGTTCTAACTTTGTGCGGTAAATTAAAAAAGTAATAATATGCAAGTAATATCAGGAAAAGACCTATCGGCAAGTCTGAAAGCCGATATGGCAAAGCAAGTGGCAACCTACAAAGAGAGATACGGACGGCTGCCGAAACTATCGGTGATCCTCGTAGGCGACGACCTCGGTAGCGTTTCGTACGTTACGGGCAAAGCCAAAGCCTCGGAAGAGGTGGGAATACTCAACGAGACCATACGTCTCGACGCTTCGACTACCGAAGCCGAACTGCTCCGTAAAATAGACGAACTCAACGCCGACTCTTCGGTCGACGGTATTCTCGTGCAGCTGCCGCTACCAAAGCATATCGACGAGAAAAAAGTGATATCGGCTATCAGACGCGAGAAAGACGTCGACGGATTTCACCCGCTCAATGTGGCCGGGCTTTGGAACAACACCGACTGCGTAGTACCCTGCACTCCCAAAGGAGTAATAAAACTTCTGAAGAGCCAAAACATAGAGATGAAAGGCAAAAACGTAGTAGTAATAGGGCGTAGCAATATCGTGGGGCTGCCCGTAAGCAAACTCCTGCTCAACGAGAATGCCACCGTTACTATAACCCATAGCAAGACCGAAAACTTGCCTCAGGTGTGTGCCAAAGCCGATATTCTGGTAGTAGCTATCGGTAAGGCGAAGTTCGTTACTGCCGACTTCGTAAAACAGGGAGCCGTAGTAATCGATGTCGGAGTTAATCGCGACGAGGCTACGGGCAAACTCTGTGGCGATGTCGATTTCGATGCTTGTGCCGAGAAGACTTCGTATATCACCAAGGTACCCGGCGGAGTGGGTCCGATGACTATCTGCTGCTTGATGGAGAATACCATTGAGTGTTATCTCAGAAATGTAGCAAAATAAACCACCAACGGCGACTGTCACCGTGATAAATAGTTGCAACCGCCTTAACCACTCGTATAAGTTGTTGGTATGAAGACAATACCTGCCGATAGTCTGAGGAGAGTCTCTTTGTCTTTCGTCGTGTTTCTGTTTGCAAACACGCTATATCCGCAGACAGTGAACAGTTTTGCCGTGTGGATATCGGGCGGATACAATAATCTTATTGCCTCAAGAGACAAGGTGGCATACCTCGGTGGGCTTGCCACAGACTTTGGACTCGGTTACGACCTGCGAAGCGGAAACACTATATTCCAGATAGGAGGCGAGGTACGGTATCAGACCTCAAACGCACGGCTGAGAAACTTCAGCGAAACGATACCGATGATAAACACCGAAGGTAAGCCATACGACGGACTATTCGATTTCAGACACAACGTCGATAGGCAGCGTGTGGGCAGTGTAGCTATAGCAGCGAAACTGGGTTTCGTCTCGTACAGTGATGTATATGTGTTGTTTGGAGCAAAGTATGGCTACAACTTCTACGGATACTCTCTGACGTCGACAAGTGTAACCTCGCGTGCACGATACGACCATATCATAGGCGAAGACGACGGCGGATTATTGTCCGATATGCCAAACCACGGATACGGTACGGCTAAGCGTCGTTACGGCAATAAGTTGAATCTCGAGCCTTCGGTATACGGCTCCGTCGAGGTGGGGCGGCAATTGTCGGACAAGACATTTTTGGCGGCAGTGCCACGAATAGCTCTGTTTTTAGACGTTGGCTATACCAAGCTCGAAAAGAGCCAAAAGACCGTAGACGGCAGCCTTATAAAAGATATATTTACCACAGAAGAGTTTGTGCCCGCTTTGTCGACCTTCTTTTTCGACCCATCGGCAGATGGAAAGAGGTGGCTCTCTCTATCGTTCGGAGTGCGGCTCACTCTGCTATGGGGGCATCAGAAGATGGGGCGTTGCCGTTGTATACAAGATTTTTAATCACCTATAAAAACGATATAAAAAATGCTATCAGTAATAATTTGTACCTACAACCGTCGGAAATATATTTACAACTGCCTCAAAAGCATCGCCGAAAACGATTTCGATGCATCGAAGTATGAGATATTAGTAGTAAACAACAACTCTACCGACGATACCGAGGTCGAATGCCGACGCTTTGGGAGCGACTATCCGCAGATAAATTTCAGCATATGCTGCGAGACATCGCAAGGACTCTCCTACGCCCGTAATCGCGGTATCGAAGAGGCGAAAGGCGATATTTTGGTCTATGTCGACGACGATGCTACGGTCAATAGAGAGTACTTGAGCACCATCGCAGATTTTTTCGACCGATACCCCGATGCTATGGCTGCCGGCGGCGCTATATATCCCGTATACGATACCGAAGAGCCGAAGTGGATGTCGAAATACACGCGTGAGCTCATCACTGCCTACAAAGACGAGGGGCGGCGTGTGGTGCGTATGACAGGTAGCCGTTTCCCAAGTGGTGGCAATGCCGCATATCGCCGAGAGGTGTTCGACCGCGTCGGCTACTTCGACCCTGCTCTCGGCAGACGAGGCAATCTGCTTATCAGCGGCGAGGAGAAGGCTATTTTTTATAGTATGAAAAGGCTCGATATGCCTATATATTACCTTCCTTCAATGATACTGTATCATATCATACCGCAGAGCAAACTGACGAAGCAATATTTCGATAACCTTACACTCTCTATCGGTAGGAGCGAAAGGCTGCGGACTCTGTCGGTGTCGAAGGCGGTATTCGGCAAACGACTTGTGGCAGAGGGTGTAAAGTGGATAGCTACCATAATACTCGGCATTGGTCTTACGCTGAGGCTATCGCCCGAGAAGGCGGCTAAGATATTTGCTTTCCGCCGCAATGTTACCCGAGGACTTCTGGGACATTGATAGGCTCCTCACATCGTTTCGTAACGTATTAGTTTGAAATCAACAAAGGACTACCGAATGTGGCAGTCCTTTTTGTCGATTTATAATTATGGTATAAAGCTTCTTAGTCTTCGAGGAAGAATACTATAGTCGATACTACACGAGCTTTCTGTATATACGGCTCGTTTGGAATGTCCGATACGGCATCTTCTTCCGAATAAAACTGCCCTGCCAGAGATATTTGTCCTTGCGATGCAGTTTTGATTTTTCCGAGCTTCGACTTCGAGTCTTTGGCGAACTGTTCGCCTGCTATACGAGCGTTCTTGGTGCTCTCTTCGATGAGTTTAGGCTTGATGGAGTTCAGTTCGGGGAATTTGTACGAACAGTTTACATCGCTCGACAGGTTGTTGTTTATCAGGTCGATATTGATAGTGTTCGATATCTCGCCGGCAGTCTCTACGTCCTTGATATCGATACGTATATCTTTGGAGCCGCTGTAACGGTCTTTTTTTACATCGACGTATCGTTCGCCGTTCCATTTCTGCTCGTAGTAACTCTTCGAGTCGAACAGATTGAGGTTCGATACCTTGATATCGCCATATCCTTTTCTACCGAGATATTCCGATATCTTCGATACACGGCTGTCGATAGCCGATACTATACTCTTGGGGTCGTCGCTTGTGAAGCGAATGTCGATTACGATAGTAGCCTTGTCGGCTTTTACGTCTTGTTCGGCAAGTCCTTTGACTGTCACGACTCTCTCTTTGTTTGAGAAACTTTGTAGTCCCTTGTTGATAAATATACCCAACACTACGAGACCGAGTGCTATGCAAGCACCTAAAATAAGATTGCTTTTATTGTCCATTTTCGTTATTAAATTTATGTGTTATTACTTGTTTCTTTTGACGATAGATTTTCTATTCGTCAGGCAGTTATAAATTCAGTTTTTTTACCTCGATAGTCTGTTCTCTATCAGGACCAACCGATACGTAAGAGATAGGTGTATCGGTTAGCTCTTCTATCTTTTTTAGATAATACTTTGCGTTCTCGGGCAGTTCGTCGAACGAGCGACACGCCGAAATATCTTCGCTCCATACGGGCATATTCATATATATGGGTTTACACTTTTCGTACTCGTATATGGTAGAAGGTATGTAGTCTATTGTCTTATTGTTTAGCTCGTAGTGAGTGCAAATTCTCAGCTCCGATATCCCCGACAGTACGTCGAAGAGCATCACTGCCAGCGAGTCGATGCCCGAGATACGGCATGCGTGTCTGAGAGCGACGGTATCGAGAAACCCGATACGTCGAGGGCGTCCGGTGACAGTGCCGTACTCATTGCCTCTGTCTCTGATGTAGTAGGCTGTCGAATTCGTAACTTCGGTAGGGAATACACCCGAACCTACTCGTGTATTATATGCTTTGCATATTCCGAGCGAATGGTCGATATATTTCGGTGGGATACCCGTACCGAGCGGTACGCTTATGGTAGCGGGCGAAGATGAAGTAACGAACGGATATGTGCCGTGTTCGATACAAAGCATTACGCCTTGTGCTCCCTCGAATAGTATACGAGAGTCTTTCTTTACCTCATCGTACAGTAGCCGCGACGTATCGCAAATATATGGACTCAATAGCCTTCCGTACTCGGCATACTCTTCGCATAGTGTATGCAGGTTGTATCTCTTGCGACGAAGTACTCGCATCTGTATGTTTACCATACTTATAGCGTCGTCGAGGCGTTCTCTGAGATACTCTTTGTGGAGTAGGTCACCGATACGGATACCTGTTCTATTGTATTTATCGGCATACGCAGGTCCTATCCCTTTGTTTGTAGTGCCTATGACGCTGCCTTTCTTGAGGCTCTCGTATGCCCCGTCGAGCTCGATATGGTAAGGCATTACCACACTGGCGCGGTCTGATATGAATAGTTGGTAGTCGGTGATACCCATCTCTCTGAGTTTTTGAAGCTCATCGAGTACTGCTTTGGGATTTATGACCATACCGTTTGCCATTACGTTTTTTATGTTGGGGCTGAATATCCCCGACGGTATACTCTGCAAGGCATATCGCTGACCGCCGAAAGTAATCGTATGTCCGGCGTTGTTGCCTCCCTGATAGCGCACGACGACATCCGATTTTTGTGCGAGATAGTCTGTCATCTTACCTTTACCCTCGTCGCCCCATTGTACGCCTACTATTGTTAATCTACTCATTTGTAAATGTCTGTTTCTTGTTAAACGTCACTTGATAATTGCTTTCAAAATTAGTAAAACTCCATAAACAAACCAAATTTATTTGCTGAAATTTGTTGTTGTTTCGATAAACATCCACTTGATACAATCTCTAAAGAGTGTAATATTTCAAATTGTAATATTGTTTTCGGAGACTTACCCGAACCAATTCGGATACTTGCCCGAACTCATTCGGAGACTTACCCGAATTCATTCGGAGACTTACCCGAATTCATTCGGAGACTTGCCCGAATTCATTCGGAGACTTGCCCGAACTCATTCGGAGACTTGCCCGAACTTATTCGGAGACTTGCCCGAACTTATTTGGGACGTCTCCTTTTTGACAACTACACTATAAAGAAAAAGAGGCTGTCCATTGCGGATAGCCTCTTTCTCTATAAAAAAGATACTTATCTGTTTATTATTAACCTTTCGGTAGCGATATTATTATCGGAAACAATACGAACGAGGTAGACACCTTCGGCAAGTGCAGATAGGTCGATATCTACTTTGTTGTCGCCTCCGGCGATACTATAGCTGCCCACAGTCTTGCCGAGCATATCGACGATACGTACTTCGGCTCCGTTTTGGAGATTATCGACATATACCGTTACTTGATCGTTGGCCGGATTGGGATATATGTTCAGTCGATATTCGACTCCATCGATGTTGGTGCATACAGGAGTAGTGAATCTTAGCGTATCGCCATAGTTGTGAGGATAATTTTGAGTTACTACATAAGCATAGAACTCATAATTGGTATTCTGGAAAAGTCCATTGACGTGATCGACTTTCGTACTTATCCAATCGACTTCGCCTACCTTCCTATAGTTCCAACCTTTCTCGATGATATCTGTTTCGGTACCCTGAGAGATAGTCATACCAAACTTAGCCTCATTGCAATTGATAATGACAGCTGCAGAGGTTTTTACTTTAGGAGCTTGATGCTTCTTAGTCCTGAATGTAAGAGTATTACCTTCGACTATAGGATAGTTTGCAGTAGAAGCAAAGGCACGGAAGCTATACTCCGTGTCGTGAGTGAGATTGGTGATATTGGGCACGAAAGATGTTGTCCAAGTCGTATCGGACGACTTACGGTACTTCCAGCCACTCTGGGTGGTGGGTTCCGACGGGTCGGCTACGATAGTGCTATTGAGAGTTGCCGTCGTATATTCTACGTTGGTAGCTGCATCTGTCGTAACGGTAGGCATCGGCGGAGCCACTCCGAGAGTAGTGAAGCTCATAACCTCACCGACATATTCTACTCCTTCGACTATAGCATAAGCCCAGAAATTGTATTTCGTTCCCGAAGTGAGTCCCGTCAGATTGGCGTTTGTCGTCCGAGTCTTAAGGGCGCCTGTTATTTCGGCTTGATACCAGAAACCTTGGTCTTGGTCGTCGATAGGGTATGTGCCTTGTACTACGTTCTTATTGAGAGTAGCCGAGTGGTCGGTAATATCCGTTGCGGCAAGTGTCTCTACCGTAGGCGGTACAATAGACATTTTCAATACCTTAATATTGTCGATATGCAGGTCGTTGTCGGCGTTGCTCAGAGATGACTCTGCATAGAAGCCTATCTTGATATTTTTGCCTATATATTGCGACAGAGGTATGCTTATCGGTGTAGCGGCATTTGGAATTCCGTTTAGTGAAAATGCACCCGTAGGCTGTCCATCGTTGCTCCAAACGATAGCATTTTCGCTCTTCCAAGTAGCTCCTGCATCGTCCGAAATTACTACCATAAACTTATCGTCTATGCCCGATGTATCGGCTACTTCCGATGAGTTGTTTTTGGTATATGCCATATCGAATTCCAATTTACTATTGGTATCTATGGGGAATACAGGTGTTACGAGCCAACTCTTCACTGCCGTACCATATATATTTATAATGGCTTTATTCGAGTTGATACCTTTGTTGCTGTTTGAGAATTTCCATTGTTTGCTTGTGCTGCTCATAGTACCTCCGGCGAATATGTCTGATGATTTTGCATTATACACACCCCAGCATTCGCTCGGCGGGAATACCGACGAAGACGACGATGAGAAATCCTCTACAAACGGTAATGTCTCTATGTTACAAAGCGTTCTGAATGTGGTATAATATGTCCACAAACTGCTATCCAAAGGTGAGCATACGGCTCTTACTCTCGCGTTGTACGAGGTATTGGCTTCCAGTCCCGATATGGTATACGACGAAGCAGCTACGTTGTCGACCCTTGTCCAGTTGCTCGAAGAAGCTTTCTTGTATTCCAAGCTCCATTGTACCTCTGAGCCACCTATGAGCCACGATATATCGGCTGCATTGGTACCGATATTGCCTGCGTGTATATCTTTCGGACGAGCACAAGATACATTTTGATTAACTTCGATATCGTCGAGATAATACTCGGGGCTTCCGGTCTGAGCTGACTTGGTCATACGGAATGCGATATAATGATAGTTGTTGGGAACGTTCGCAAGCGCCTCTTCGAACATAGTCCAATCGGTCGTAGTAGGAGTAACGTCTTTGATCGACATAAACGAATTTTCGTCTGATATATCCGACATTACACCGATTTCAAACTTCGATGAGTTAGATACGTTTGTAAATCGAAGCCAGAACGAAACTACCATATTGCTAAGCGTATCGGCGTCGAAGAATTTGGGCGAAGCCATAAGATTCGTAGCTCCCTGATTGTTTTTACCTCCTATCATGAACTTGAGGCTTCCTTTATTTAAATATCCTTCTCTAGCAGATACTTCGGGGTAAGAGCTGTATGATTTTACTTTCGTCCAGCAATACGGATTGCTGTTTGCATCCGATATATCGAACGACTCTTTCCAACCTTTCGATACTTCGCCGCAGGCGGTAATGAATGTAATCGGTTGCATCGACCATAGGCTATATGTATTGCTATCGCAACGGCTTCTGAGCCATACTTTATAGGGCTTGCCCGGTTGCAGATTGCCGATGACAATAGTATCGTTTGTAACGTCTACGGCAGTAAGCCCTTCGACCGAATTTATATTGATATTGTCGGTCAGGGCGTATTGCCAAGCCGCAGCCGATGAGTCGAATGTTATCTTTACCGTGTCGTTGCCGATAAAGAATGCTTTCGCATTTTTCACACGACGGCACGACGGAATGGAGTCTACCTTTATTTCGTCTACATAGTAGTCTGCCGACTTGTTATTATCGTTCGTCATACGCAAAGCGATATACTTGTGTGTCGACGGAGCAGTAGTCAGAGGTATGTCGTAGTATTCCCAGAGTCTGTCGTCTCTTTCGATACGTTCGATAGCGACGAAGGTGCTTGTGTCGGCAAGATTGCTCAGTACTCCTACTTCGAATTTTGCAGGGTTAGTGTTTTCACTGTTTTTGAGCCAAAAACTTACCTGCATTCTGCTGAGGTCTTCGTCGAAGATAGGAGTAGCCATCATAAGTACCGATTTTCCCCTAGCATAAAATTGCAAGCCTTTACCCGTGCCGTATGCAGATGTTGAGGTTACTTCGGGATAAGTGGAGGTATAGTTGCTTTTTTCCAATACTCTTGTCCAGCAGTAGGGGATATTAGTATCTTCATTAGCAGACGAAAAATCGTCGGACCAACCCTTTTTAGCAGCAGAGCACTCTGTCCTAAATGCTATGGGCGACCAGAAACTATTGTTGATGCTATCGCATGTAGCTCTTACCCAGATATTGTATTGGGTATTCATATTGAGGTTCGATAGTGCTATGTTTTTGGTAGTTATTGCGATACGATTCGAAGCAGATACAGTATCGGGGTTTATGTCTTTATTGGTCGATAAGATATATTCCCAAGACGATGCCGACGACTCGAAGGTTACGGATGCCGAGTTCGATGTTATGTTTGAAATAGCAAGATTCGATACGGGCAGGCACGACGGAGCTGGCGATACCTCTATATCGTCGACCACATAGTCGTAATTACTTGGCTGTACCACTCCTCCTACGTCTCCGTAACGGAAAGCTATATATCTATTGGCGCCGCTATTGTCGTCTACATTGGTAAATATTACATACTTTTCTATCATCTTGCGGTATTCGGTATTGTTGAGATTTGCTACCGCAGTGAATGTAGATGCATCTTTGGGGTCAGACATATATCCTACTTGGAATATACCACCTCTTTGGTCGGTCTTGTCAAGTTTGAACTTTACCATTATACCGTTCAGAGGAGTATCTATCTTCGGTAAGATAGCGTACAGTGGCGATTTCCCTCTAAATACCAATGCCACGGAGTTGTATCCGTAGTAAGAAGTTGATGGTTTATATAGTTTCGGATATATGCCATTGTTTTTAGGCGTTATAGTTTTCCAGCAATCGGGGATTATGCGAGCGAAACTTCCTCCTTCTTCTAGGGCTGTTTGGTAAGAGTTGAAGTCTTCTATGATGGTAGATACAGGGCTACATTCGGTCGTAAATTCTATCACTTCGCTCCAATCGGTAGGAGCGTTCGTCGGGCACATGCTTCTAACAAATACTTGATACGCTGTGTTTTCTTGTAGTCCGCTCAGAATTATATTACTATTCGACGATATTGTTACCGGAGTAAGTGTCGATGGGTCGGGAGTATGCAGCTTAGTTACGGTATCGATTACATACTGCCAAGAGGTTACGCTGTTGTCGTATTCGTGGAACGACAACTTTGCAGAATTGGTCATAATATCGGTAATCTCGAGCGAATCGGGTACTTTACACATATATTTTATCGACAAGTCGTCGATAAATACACTTGTCTGTAAAGAGAAACTCGAAGACGATTTTGTCATTATCTTCAAGGGAGATGGCGTATCGGCGGTAGATAGAGTAAAAGTAAGAGTCTTAAAGTCTGCCGCAGTTACAGGCCAAGAGTGTTTTAGCTTACTCAATACGAAGAAATTATTATCTCCTCCATAAGATACCTCCAAATATGCCGTGCGGTTACTGTCTGCCACTGCGTGTGGAAGCACTACATACTTTAGAGTTACCTCGATTAATGCGGCTCCGCCCGTATTTATCGGATGCGTAAGGAACCCGCCTTCTATATCTGCTGTATCGCCGATACGAATAGCACCTCCGGCTTCGTAGGCAAAATAGACGGAGTCTATACCGGGAGGCATTGTTGTTACTGCTGTCGGACTACCATTTGCAGTAGTAGTATTTCCCGACGAAAGCGACGAAAAGTCTTGCGTGTATGGCAACACCACATTTGTCTGAGACCGTACTCCAAGTACGGCAAACAATAGCAAGACAAGTAAAAGATTTAATTTTTTCATTGGTCGAAATGTATTGATTAGTATTAATAAAAATTACTTTACGATATCTTTCCCGTTAGGTTTATATCCACTCCACCTTGCTGTTATCTCTCTGTTTGGCATCGGGATATTCGTCAGCATAGCCCATAGCTATACCGAAAAGTACCTTGTATTTGTCCGTAAGGTGGAGCATATCTCTACGTATAGCAGGCGATTCGTTTATCGAGGCAGCCATACTGCCTATCACACAAGTGCCTACACCTAAGCTATTGGCTGCGAGTAGTATGTTTTGCGTAAACATACCGCAATCGCCCTCTGCGTAATGGTTTGACGTATCGACAGCTACTATGAGCAACGTAGGTGCATTGTGAAACACGGAGAAACCCTCTTCGCCTGCACGCGAAGCACTTCCCGACAACGATTTGCCTCGAGCCCAATCTACGAACGAGCCATTGAGCCGTTGCAACATATCCTGGGAGCGTATCACTCGTATTTGCCAAGGCTGCATATTGAGGGCACTTGGTGCATTTATACCGCAGTTTATTATCTCTTTTAGCGTATCGGCAGGTATCTGCTCGCTTTTGTAATGTCGTATACTTCTTCTTTTAAGTATATTGTCTATCGTGTTCATTTTATAATGAGTACTGTAAAGGTTATAAAATGCAGACGAAAATAATAACCTTATAGCAATAAAATTGCATATTTATTGATTTTTAAAAGATATGAACACTATTTGTTTTTTTGTGGATATACGATTGAATAATAGTTTGAAACGGACATCACAGACAACGGCTAGAACAAAACTGAATAGTAGAAACGACTGAAATAATTCAATGTTTATTACTCTGTTATCCATAGAGGCAACATGCTGTTTGGTTTTTCAATGATTTTATACCAAAACCATCGTTTTTATTAAAAAAATTATGATTATAGCTCGATTTATTTCCTGACGCTTCTGCTTTACACGATTCGTTTGCAGGCAAAAGATCGTTTCTCGCTTCAATATCTTCTAATCATTTTATTGTCGTATGATATTGAACCGCCCGTTGTTATATAGTTTTATTATTTGTGAAGGAGTAGCTTCTGTTTTGTCCGACTGTCGTAGCGGTACGATATAGTCTACAGCAGCTTTTATCTCGTCGGATATATCGCAAAAACTCTTTGCCGATGGCTCTCCGCTGATATTTGCCGAAGTAGATACTAGCGGCTGCCCCATAAGACGACACAACGTAGCGGATACCTCCTCGCCTGTAATGCGAATAGCGATACTGCCATCGGAGTTTACGACGTTTTTAGGGAGATTTTTGGCTTTTTCGAATATCACGGTAAGTGGTCGGGAAGCACACTCGATTAAGTCCCAAGCGATATCGGGGATATCTTCTACATAGCGCGATATTTTTGATGCGTCGTCGAGTAATATTATTATCGATTTGTCTTGCGGGCGCCTCTTTATATCGAATACTCGCCGTACTGCTTCGCTGTTGGTGGCATCGCACCCTATCCCCCAGATAGTATCGGTAGGGTAGAGTATTACCCCACCTGCCCGTATGGTATCGATAGCCTCTTTTAGTTGGTCTCCATTCATGTTTTTGTGGTAAACAGACGTAAAAACAATAAGGCTTCAAAGGTAATATTTTATTGGAAATTACGCGACCTCCGGTGTGAAGCAAATTTTGTGGTTAAGCCGGAGCAGAGTCTCACTCGTTTACCGATAAATAGCCTCATTAGTGTGCCGTTGTGAATTGCTTTCAAAAGTTTGTATCTTTGTAGTCTGAAACAACCCGTTCCGAACCATAACGCAGAGTAGTTTGTTGTGAATTGCTTTCAAAAGTTTGTATCTTTGTAGTCTGAAACAACGGCCTTCTTGCTGCCCGCCGGCTGCAGTTCGTTGTGAATTGCTTTCAAAATTTTGTATTTTCGTAGTCTGAAACAACCTGATGCATCTAACCATTGCTTCCTTTATGTTGTGAATTGCTTTCAAAATTTTGTATCTTTGTAGTCTGAAACAACTTGTGTTTGGCGATACTTCTAAAAACTCCTGTTGTGAATTGCTTTCAAAATTTTGTATTTTCGTAGTCTGAAACAACGAACGGTTTTTCGGTGACGACTATCTACGTGTTGTGAATTGCTTTCAAAAGTTTGTATCTTTGTAGTCTGAAACAACTTTAATCGCCTTGTCCTCAAGGAACATATAGTTGTGAATTGCTTTCAAAAGTTTGTATCTTTGTAGTCTGAAACTATTATACTTTTTAATCATTGATATTATGGCAACATACACAATCACAATCAACGAACGTACAAAAGAGGGAAAAAGTCTGCTCAACTATCTCGATTCTTTAGGATTGATATGCCATAAACCAGACAAAAATGCCATATCCGAAGCGATGAAAAAAAAGATAGACAAAGCAATCGAAGACGAACGGAGAGGGCAAGTAATGCGTTTTGGCTCGCTTGATAAACTCAGAAAACACCTCGATACCTTATAATGTATTCTGTAACCATAACCAGAGAAGCTAATTCCGATTTGGCAAGATTGAAGAAAAGCGAACCACGAGCTTATAAAAAGGCAGTGCAGCTGATAGAAGAGTTGTATACAAACCCAACTACGGGCTTAGGTAAACCCGAAATTCTAAAATATGCCTATAACGGTTTGTATTCTCGGCGAATAACGCAACGGCATAGACTTATATATATGGTTAACGATGACACTGTAACCGTTTTGGTTATCTCAGCATACGGGCATTATAGCGATAAGTAGATAATTGTTAAAAACTTGTGTCTTTGTGATCTGAAACAACGCCATATCTCTCTACTGATGTAACGACGTAGTTGTGAATTGCTTTGAGAAAGTTTGTATCTTTGTAGTCTGAAACAACTTTGAGAGTAGTGTAATGGGACGCATAGAGTTGTGAATTGCTTTCAAAAGTTTGTATCTTTGTAGTCTGAAACAACGGCATCGACCAAGATAAGACATTCGACGAAGTTGTGAATTGCTTTCAAAAATTTGTATCTTTGTAGTCTGAAACAACTTCGATAAGCACACTATCTTGAAGTCTCCGGTTGTGAATTGCTTTCAAAAATTTGTATCTTTGTAGTCTGAAACAAC
>CAJPNS010000024.1 GCA_905372135.1 Porphyromonadaceae bacterium
AGATCAGGCAGAGCAGATACTGCAAGCTATCGAACAAGACGAGCGAGATGTACAAGAAAAACGAAAAGTAAAAATGGGACAAAAAGCAAAAGTTGAGAAAGAGTGGTAACTTTAACTCAAAAAATCCATCAATTTTTTAAACCGAAATCTGAGAATATGAAACGTTTAATCTTCTGTACAATAGTAATATTTGTAACCATATCGGCAAAGGCTCAGAAAATAGAATTCAAAGCCTCCGCTCCGCAAACTGTAGTGGCGGGGCAGCCCTTCCAACTGCAATACTCTATAAACGACAACGATATATCGAAGTTTAGTATCGCACAAATAGATGGATTCGATATACTGAACGGACCTACCTCGTTCGTATCGAGCAACTATTCGTTTATCAACGGGAAATCGACACAATCGGTATCTACTACGTACACTTACGTATTGTCGGCTAAGAAAGAAGGAAACTACTCGATAGCTCCGGCTTCTGCAATGGTAAACGGCAAACGACACAAATCAAACGCACTAAATATCAAGGTACTACCTGCCGACTCCAAACAGCAGGCTACACCGCAAAATTCCAAACGAAACTCAGGACAGTCGGCACACAATATAGGAGCCGAAGATTTGTTTATACGACCGATACTATCGAAAGCCACAGTAAGAGAGCAAGAAATGGTATTGCTTACATACAAAATATACTATAAAGTCGACCTCGTAAATATTGTAGATATAAAGATGCCCGATTTCGAAGGGCTTATGACTCACGATATAGAAGTGAAGAAACCTCAAGATATCGAGAACTATAACGGTCAGAATTACTATACATCGATTCTAAAACAGATGCTTGTATCTCCTCAAAGAGCGGGCAAAATCACTATCGGCAATATGACCGGTACTGCTATCGTAAGGACTCGACAAGTAGTACGCGACCCGAATTCGTTTTTCGGTGCTTATAGCACGTATCAAGACGTAAAAAAACAACTTTCGTCGGGGATAGCCACATTGAACGTCACACCACTTCCCCAACCCAAACCCGACGATTTCGGCGGTGCGGTCGGTAACCTGTCTATGACATCGTCTATCAGCTCCGAAAACGTAGAGGCAAATAGCTCTATAGTACTGAGAATAAATATAAAAGGAACAGGAAACCTGAAACTTATCAAGACGCCTAAAATAGATTTCCCTACCGACTTCGAACAATACGACCCCAAGGTAGATAATAAATTCAACGTATCGACATCAGGTTTCTCGGGTAGTAAAACCATCGAATATGTCGTAATACCTCGTCATAGCGGACGATACGATATTCCGTCGACGAAACTGGTATACTTCGATCTATCGACAAACAAATACAAAACATTATCGACAGAGAGCTACACCGTAAATGTATCGAAAGGCAAAGCTACCGCCGACTCATCTGCAACTACCACAATAGTTTACAACAACAAAGAGCAAGAACAGGTAAAACATATAGCCTCTGATATTCAGTACATAAAAACGGGAAATCTACACATAAAGCCCTATTTAAATGCTTTTGTAGGGACAGCCATATTTTGGATATGTCTGCTAATACCTCTGATAATTGCCATCATGTTGGGAATAATATTCAATAAAAAAGCCAAAGAAAATGCCAATATAGCACTTGTTAAAAATAAGAAAGCCAATAAGATAGCAAAAAAACGACTAAAAGTAGCCGAAAAATATCTTCGTACAGACGACAAAGAGATGTTCTACGACGAAATGTTATCGGCAATATGGCTCTATCTGTCCGATAAACTGAATATTCCGCTGTCGCAACTAAATAAAGATAATACACGCGAAGGACTACTTGCCAAAAGTGTTGCGCAAGAGATAGTCGATGAAGCACTTGCACTGCTTACCAATTGTGAATTTGAGCGTTATGCTTACGGAGGCGATATTCGCACGGCGATGGACAATATATACAATAGAGCCGTAGAGACTATCGGTAAGATAGAAAACAGTATCAGAAAGTAATCAATAAACAATAAACCAATACTATAAATATGAGAAAAGGTATCGTATCGATAATAGTGTTTTTACTTTTTGCTCTTTGGGCATCGGCAGAAAATACTCCCGAACAGAGAGCAGCGAAAGCCTATGCCGACAAAAACTATCAGGAGGCTGCTATGATATACGATTCGCTGATAAACAGAGGGCAGTCGGCCGATTTATATTACAACTATGCCAATACTCAATTCAGGCTCAACAATATAGGCAAAGCTATTCTTTTCTACGAAAGAGCACTCGTACTATCTCCTTACGACAGCGATATACGCCGAAGCCTCGAATATGCAAACACCACGATAACAGACAAAATAGACGGATTTCATACGTTTTTTATCGTAGAATGGTTACAAGAAATAGCTAAGATATTCAATTCCAATCACTGGGCATATATCTGTATCGGTTTATTCGTTTTAGGGCTTATACTTGTACTTATGTTTTTGTTTTCTACCACGATGAATATCCGTAAGATAGCATTCTATCTAGGTATTGTAGTGATATTAGCCTCTTTCATATCTCTATTTTTCTCGTTCCACCAGAAGAAGTATCTGACACACAATCCCTATGCTATCGTAATGGATGGTTCGGTATCTGTGAAAGCATCGCCTTCTATGGCAGGTAAAGAGCTATTCATCTTGCACGAGGGCACCAAGGTAGAGATTATAGCCGATATAGACAATTGGAAAAAGATAGAGATAGCCGATAAACGCACAGGTTGGTTGCCTGCAAAGACAATAGAACGGCTCTGATAGTTGGAGTATCTACTATCTTGTAACTATCTCAAATAAACCGTCGTATAAGGAAATAAGGTTCGAGTTTAGCTCCAAAACCACGATAGAAACGGGCAATACCCTCTATCCTCGAACCTTCGAAATCCAATGTAGTATCCGTATCTTGATAGTCTGTTATTATCTGATTGATAATAAGAAACATAGCTGAACGTTGCTTACCGTATTCATTGGAGATAGGGCAAAGGTATATCATACGTTTACCCGACCATAACAAAGCCAAAGCAGCAATCGGAACTTCATCGATATAGGCAAAATAGAATATCATACGCCCCCGAGCGTATGCCTCTCTAATCAATTTTGTAAAAACGTCAATATCAGACACTTCATAGGGTTTCGGGGTAGATAGATAAAACTCTATAAACTTATCGGCAATATCGCTCTTCACTATATTTGCACTATCGTACCTCTCAACGATTACACCGCTTTTATGAGCTTTATTAATATTGCGTAATGTATTGGTATCGAATCGAGAAGAGATATCGTCATATTTTCTACCCAAATAGAGAGTATAGTTAGGTTGCTCTATACCATTATGTTGCGGGCAGTGATAACCATTGATATGCAAACGATAAGGTCGGAAAGGTATTTTTCTTATAAATTCGTCTATAATACTGTCATTATGGACTTTACTCGTATCGAATAGACCGAGCTGCTGAGTAAACGGAGGTTGATAAAAATAAGGAATACTGTATTTTGTCTTTGTAGGTAATGGCATCACTGCCAGATAGTTGTCGCCGACAAGCCCCGACCATTGCGGAGATACTATATCGAGGTACCAACTTTTGGCATATACCAACCGATTGTCTGACTGCTCGATACAACTATCCCACTTCTCTATATCTATCTGAGAACGACGAAGATAGGCTATATTCATTGCAAGATAGAGTGTTGCGACAATAGCAGACGACTACAAAAAAGTCATTTCTGCAGCTTCTTCTCTAAATCGTATACAGTATGCACTATATCAGGCAGTTTCCTGATAAGTACAGACGCACGTCTGAACGTATCGATAGGCAGTACGGGCGAACCAGCCCAAACCTTACCGCCTTCGTTGATATTACCCGAGACGCCTGTCTGTGCACCTAAAATAGTACCGTCGGCAATGGATATATGGCCGGTTATTCCAACCTGCCCGCCGAAGATACATCTGCGACCGACCTTGGTAGAGCCGGCTATACCCGTCTGAGCGGCAATAGCAGTATACTCGCCAACTTCGACATTATGAGCCACTTGCACAAGATTATCTATTTTTACACCATCACCTATATGTGTAGCTCCCATTGTGGCGCGGTCGATAGTAGTATTGGCTCCTATTTCTACATCGTCGCCTAAAACGACATTTCCTATCTGTGGAATCTTGTGATAATGACCCTCTTCGTCGGGAGCAAAGCCAAAACCATCGGCTCCTATTACAGCTCCCGAATGAATAATATTATTTTTTCCTACCACACAATCGCTATAAATAGACACATTGGAGTAGATAATAGAACCATCGCCAACAGACACATTATCACCTATTTGAGTATTAGGATGGATTGTTACGTTATTGCCTATCTTACAATTTTCACCTATAGATACAAAAGCCCCCACAAAGATATCTTTACCTATCGATGCCGATTGGGCAATATCTGCCTTTGCGGAAATACCCGTTTTCCGAGGTTTTAGATTATTTACCAAAGTAAATAACTGAGCAATAGACTGATAAGCATCGTTAACTTTTATGAGAGTAGCAGATATAGCACGCTCCGGCTCAAAAGTCTTATTTACAATAACAATATCTGCGTGAGTTTCATATATATAATGCGTATATTTCGGATTAGCGAGAAACGTAAGCGTTCCGCTACGTCCTTCTTCTATCTTAGAAAAAACACTAACCTTAATATCTTTATTACCAACTACTTCCCCCTTCAAAAACTCGGCTATCTGCTGTGCTGAAAACTCCATCCTCAATCTATATATTTATTTTTTTATTTCTGAACAACCAATAAATCAGAGGATTAAAACTCCTCTTTAACATTGTAATAATTTCGTTCATTTGAATTACGTGCTACTATCTCTCCAAGGAATCCGACAAGAAACATCTGAGTGCCAAGTATCATCATTGTCAGTGCGATATAAAACCATGGCGAAGAGGTAACAAGCGGAGCCGGTGTACCGTAGTGCAAATGATGTAATTTGATTGCGCCAACGATAAGGGCAGCCACAAATCCTACCAAAAACATAATGGTACCGCCAAAACCAAAAAAATGCATCGGTTTTTTGCCGAATTTATTGAGAAACCATAGCGAAAACAGATCCAAGTAGCCATTTACGAAACGTTCGAGTCCAAACTTCGAGTGCCCAAACTCTCGTTTACGATGCTCTACGACCTTTTCTCCGATATTCGAAAAACCTGCATTCTTTGCCAGATACGGTATATAACGATGCATTTCACCGTATACTTCTATATTTTTCACTACATCGTTGCGATAAGCCTTAAGCCCGCAATTCATATCGTGTAGCTTTATTCCGGTCACTTTACGGGCAAAAGCGTTGTATATCTTCGATGGGATGTTTTTGGTAATAGCGTTATCGTAACGCTTTTTCTTCCAACCCGATACCAAATCGTAACCATCTGCCACTATCATCCTATAAAGCTCGGGAATCTCATCGGGCGAATCTTGCAAGTCGGCATCAAGCGTAACCACAACATCTCCTTTCGCCTTACCAAACCCACAAAATAGAGCAGGCGATTTACCGTAATTTTTACGGAATCGAATACCCGAAACATTATCGTAATCTCTTTTGAATGACTCTATTACACTCCAAGAAGCATCGTCGGAACCATCATCGACAAAAATGACTTCGTAAGAAAAATTTTTTTCATTCATCACTCGCCTAATCCATTCAAAAAGCTTTGGAAGGCTATCCGCTTCGTTGTATAGAGGAATAATTACCGAAATTTGCATCTACTTATAAGGCTGTTTTCCAATATTATAAAAAAGTATTAGGTATATCGTTACAAGTGGCAAAGTTAATATTTTTATACCGATTTATTATGAAATAGATATCATATATTTGCCATTTTCATAGCAGTGAATGCACCTTCTATACCTTTATTGCCGTGTTTGCCGCCGGCTCTGTCGAGAGCCTGTTGGGCATCGTCGGTAGTGAGTATCGAGAATATCACGGGCGACATACCATTGGTATTGAGAGTCGACAGACCGGTAGCGACTCCCTGACAGATATAATCGAAATGAGGAGTATCCCCTCTGACCACACAGCCTAAGGCAATAATTGCAGCATAATGGTCTTCGTCTTGCAATAAACGTGATGCATATATGAGTTCGAAAGCACCGGGAACGTGCTTGAGGGTTATATTCTCTTCACGGACACCATTTTCTATAAGAGTGTCTATGGCACCTCGTAGTAAGATATGGGTAATCTCTGTATTCCAATCGGCAACGACAATAGCATAGTGCTGATTTGCAAGTCGTTCTTTAGACGGAAGATCCGATGAATCGTATTCAGATAGATTTCTGTGTATTGTAGACATATATACTCGTTATTTTAGATTTCTATATGGTGACAAAAATACAAAAAATATATTAGATTAGTGGCAAAAATATCTTTCACCTCTCTCATTATAATGATAATTATAAAAGATAAAACCACTGATAGACTTCAAAAATACACAGTATTAATCTATCAATGGATTACAATATTTTATTAGCTGCTTCTACTTATTCCTTTTCTACCTGCATGAAACCTAGTTCGAGAGATGTATTTTTACCGAATATTTTCACGGCTACTTTCATACGACGCTTTTCATTGCTCACCTCAGTTATGGTGCCCGAGAAGCCATTGAAAGGACCGGTAATCACTTTCACTGTTTCTCCTACAATATACGGAACCAAAAGTTCTTCGGGATTCTCTTCGAGTGAGTCTACGGTTCCAAGCAGACGAGTAACCTCCTGAGTACGTAGAGGTATCGGTTGGTAGTTGCCCGGCGATTCGTTGACACCCAAGAAACCCAATACATTAGGCACGTTGCGTAGCCAACCCGAAATCTCACGAGTAAGAGCCGCTTCTATAAGCACGTATCCGGGTAAAAACGTACGCTCTTTTATCACTTTCTTACCGTTACGAACGACATACACTCTTTCGGTAGGTATCACAACCTGAGAGACATATCGAGACAAATCGCCACCCTTTTCGAGTTCAATATCGATATACTCTTTCACTTGCTTCTCTTTGCCGCTCATTGCGCGCAAAACATACCACTTCTGATTCGATTCGGTCATCTATATCTACTTTAACTATTTTAGACTGAGTATACAAACCTCATTATTGTCTCAAAACTCAAATCCATCGCCCACACTACGAGAGCTATAATGACGGAAGCTACAAGCACTACTATCGAACTGCTGGTCAGTTCCTGACGTGTAGGCCACGAAGTCTTATGTACAAGTTCGTTGTAACAATCTCTTAAATAATTTATAAACTTCATATAAACTTATTCTTTTGAAATTTGGCACGGAAGGTAAGGCTCGAACTCACGACTTTCGGTTTTGGAGACCGACGTTCTACCAACTGAACTACTTCCGTATTTTTTAAAAAGAGTTACGACAATACTCCCTTACGGCAGATACCGTAACTCTTAATCTTATTATCCCCGATTATTAGTCGAGAAGCTTGGTTATCTGTCCCGAACCTACGGTACGTCCACCTTCGCGGATAGCGAAACGAAGACCTTCGGAGCAAGCGACAGGATATATCAATTTTACTTCTATTTCCAAGTTGTCGCCGGGCATTACCATTTCTGTACCTTCGGGCAGAGTGATTTCTCCTGTAACGTCCAAAGTACGGATATAGAACTGAGGACGATACTTGTTGTGGAACGGAGTATGACGTCCACCTTCTTCTTTCTTCAAGATATACACAGATGCCTTGAACGAAGTGTGAGGTGTAACCTTACCCGGGTGTGTGATAACCATACCGCGTTTGATTTCATCTTTGTCGATACCACGCAGGAGGAGACCAACGTTGTCACCGGCTTGACCTTCGTCAAGAATCTTACGGAACATTTCCACACCTGTAACAACAGATTTCTTACCTTCTGCACCCAAACCGATGATTTGGACTTCTTCACCTACTTTGATAACACCTGTTTCGATACGACCGGTAGCCACTGTACCACGACCTGTGATAGAGAATACGTCTTCGACGGGCATCAAGAAAGGTTTATCCACAGCACGCGGAGGTAATTCTATCCACGAGTCTACGGCATCCATAAGCTCCATTACTTTTTCTTCCCATTCGGGTACACCGTTCAATGCTCCGAGAGCCGAACCGCGGATGATAGGAGTGTTGTCGCCGTCGAATTCGTAGAACGAAAGCAATTCACGCATTTCCATCTCTACCAAGTCGAGCATTTCGGGGTCGTCTACCATATCGCATTTGTTCATAAATACAACAAGGCGAGGTACGTTTACCTGACGAGCCAACAAGATGTGTTCGCGAGTCTGAGGCATAGGACCGTCTGTGGCGGCTACTACGATGATAGCACCGTCCATCTGAGCGGCACCTGTTACCATATTCTTAACGTAGTCGGCGTGTCCCGGACAGTCTACGTGTGCGTAGTGACGGTTAGCTGTCTGATACTCAACGTGCGAGGTATTAATAGTTATACCACGTTCTTTTTCTTCGGGAGCGTTGTCGATAGAATCGAACGAACGGAGCTCGGAAAGTCCTTTTTTTGCCAATACCGTAGTGATAGCGGCAGTCAATGTAGTCTTACCGTGGTCAACGTGTCCGATTGTTCCCACGTTTACGTGCGGTTTCGACCTGTCAAATTTTTCTTTAGCCATAGCTTAATTTGTTGTTTTATTATAATTATAATTATGATTTATTTTTTATTATCAATCAATAATCTGATAATTAGAGCTGTTGACGAGGATTGAACTCGTGACCTCTTCCTTACCAAGGAAGTGCTCTACCACTGAGCTACAACAGCATTAAATACTTAACTTTCGGTTATATTTAGATATGAACCAACCTAATCCTATTCTAAACTGCAAAAGTAGTGTTTTTTTTTGATTCAACAAAATTTTATTTTTATTCTCCTCCAACGATACTCTTTTATTTTCTCACAATCAACCATATACCAAAAGCAAAAATTATTATGTAAAAAAACAAGTACGCTTACAGCTCATTTTCTTTGAGCCTTTCGGCGTTTTCGGCAATAGTGAGTTGATCGATACACTCTTGTATATCTCCGCCCATAAAAGAAGGTAAATTATATATAGTATAATTAATTCTATGGTCGGTAATACGTCCTTGCGGGTAGTTGTAGGTACGTATTTTGGCACTTCTATCGCCGGTGGAAACCATCGTTTTACGCTTTGAGGCGATGCTATCGATATATTTTTGGTATTCCATATTGTATATTCTGGTGCGAAGCTCGACAAGTGCTTTGGCTTTATTCTTGAGTTGCGACTTTTCGTCTTGGCACTGTACGGTGATACCTGTGGGTATGTGTACAAGCCTAATGGCTGAATAAGTGGTATTTACCGACTGTCCGCCGTGTCCTGAGGCACAGAAGATATCTGTCCTTATATCGCTCTCTTTGAGTTCGATATCGAATTCTTCGGCTTCGGGCAATACGGCTACCGTTGCTGCAGAGGTGTGTACCCTACCCTGACTTTCGGTAGCAGGCACACGTTGTACTCGATGAACTCCGCTTTCGTATTTTAGCACTCCATAAACATTTGTACCTGAAACTGTAAATATTATCTCTTTGTAACCGCCCATAGTACCTTCGGTAAACGATGTAACCTCAGTCTTCCAGCCTTTGCTCTCGCAAAATTTGGCGTACATTTTAAATAAATCGCCCGCAAAAATAGCCGCCTCGTCGCCACCGGTACCACCACGAATCTCGACGATAGCATTCTTACCGTCTTGCGGGTCGGCAGGGACTAGCAAAAGTTTTATCTCTTCTTCGAGCGGCTCCAACTTTTTCGATATCGAATCGACCTCTTGCCGTGCAAGTTCGCGAAGCTCTTCGTCGCGTTCTGTAGCAAGTATCGTATTAGCTTCCTGTAAGTTATGCAGCATCGACGAATACTCGTTGCGTTTGGCGATTATCTTTTCGAGGTCTGAATACTCTTTATTGAGTTTGATAAAACGTTTTGTATCTGCTATTACCGATGGGTCGGTGATTAAGGTCGATATTTCTTCGAATTTCGAAGACAAGCCGTCGAGTTTTTCCAACAATTTGTTTTCCACTAAGTAATATTGATTTTTGTCTGATTTTTTTCGAACTGCAAAATTATCACTTTTTCCGATACTATTATCGGAAATTTAGTACCTTTGTTGCCGTTTTTATAACACATATAGCTATACAAGATGTTGCCACAGACGTTGTTTATAATCATTTTTGTCGTTTTTACTGCCGATTTCATGTTCGAGCGCCTTATGTCGTGGCTCAATATAAAGGCGTCGCGGTCTCCGCTCCCGCCCGAAGTGAGCGATATATACGACAGCGAGAAATATATGCGGCAGCAGCAGTATTTTCGCACAAACTCACGATTTGGTATCGTTTCGGCAATATTTTCGTTTTCAGTAATGGCTTTTATGCTACTCTTCGACGGTTTCGCATACATAG
Source organism: Porphyromonadaceae bacterium (assembly GCA_905372135.1). Classification (GTDB taxonomy): domain Bacteria; phylum Bacteroidota; class Bacteroidia; order Bacteroidales; family Paludibacteraceae; genus F0058. The sequence continues at coordinate 10,453 of CAJPNS010000024.1, forward strand.
ATACTGTCGTTAATGGCTTTAAATTGCCCGATGTATGGGTATCCATACTATTTTTCGGAGTATTGTATATAGCTAACGACCTGATTACATTGCCATTCGACATTTACGATACATTTGTAATAGAGCAGCGATTTGGGTTCAACAAGACCACTCCCCTCACTTTCATATTAGACCGCATAAAGGGCTATCTTTTAACGGTTTTAATAGGATTTGGGCTACTATGGGCAATCATAACGATATACAACGCCACGCCCCAATACTTTTGGATATTGGCTTGGGGTGTAGTATGTGTAATACAACTATTTATAAGTGTATTTTATTCGAACCTAATAGTACCGCTATTCAACAAACAGACACCTTTGGCAAGCGGTGAATTGAGAGACAAGATAGAAGACTTCGCACAAAAGGTAGATTTTCCTATAAAAAATATCTACACTATCGATGGCTCTCGGCGATCGACTAAGGCAAATGCATATTTCTCAGGCATGTTTGGCAAAAAACGAATTGTACTATACGACACTCTGATAGAGACACTTACCACAGACGAGATAGTAGCAGTGTTAGCACACGAAATAGGACATTACAAACACAAACACACTCTTAAAAACGTGATAATCACACTTTCTTCGAACTTACTACTATTTTGGCTATTAGGAATAATCTTAGACAACGATACATTTGCAGAGGCTATCGGCGTACACACCGGAGCGTCGTTTCATATTAACATACTTGTATTTGCCATACTCTACACTCCTATATCGTTGATTTTAGACATCTTGTCTAACGCCCTTTCTCGCAGATTCGAGTATCAGGCAGATGACTTTGCAAAGAAAAACGGATTAGCAGCTCAACTTATATCGGCACTCAAGAAACTATCTGCCAACTCTTTGAGCAATCTTACGCCTCATAATTTGGTAGTATTTGTCGGATATTCACACCCTACGCTATACCACAGAATATTGAACCTCACTAGACTAAGAAATTAAAAACAACAACAAATAAACTTATAAATCAAAATCAATTATGAAAAGCTTTCTCAAATATCTATTTGCCACCATATTAGGCCTTTTTATCTTCTCGGTAATATGGGTAGCACTATTTTTCGGCATCATCGGAGCTTCGATGTCGGGGGCGAAAGAGGTAAAAATATCGGACAATTCGGTCTTTGAACTGAAACTCGAAGGAAGACTCGTAGAACGCCATAAAAACGACGTAATCAGTTCGTTTGCCTCGGAAATAAACTCGTCGGTATCGGAAATAGCACTCGACGACATTATGGCAAGTATCGACAAGGCAACCGACAACGACAACATAAAAGGTATCTATCTGCATATCGGAAACTTCTCGGCTTCTATGGCATCTATCCAAGAAATTTACAACGGATTGGAACGGTTCAAAAAAACGGGTAGATTCATAGTAGCTTATGCCGACGCGTATGGCAATGGCACATACTATCTTTCGTCGATATCCGACAAAGTATATATGAACCCTTCGGGAATTCTTGCACTTACGGGGATAAACATTTCCACCGTGTTTTTCAAAGACTTATTGTCTAAAATAGGTGTGGAAATGCAGATTTTCAAGGTCGGTACTTTCAAATCGGCAGTAGAGCCTTTCACTCAAACAAGTATGAGCGAAGAGAACCGACTGCAACTCACGACATTTATCAACTCGATATGGACAGAGATAACTAAAACTATTGCACGCAACAGAGGTATTTCCGATACTGTGGTGAATATGTATGCCGATTCGGGGCTATTTCTCGACGACGCACAAACAGCTGTACGACACAAACTTATAGATTCGTTAGTATATAGCAGTGATATGAAAGAGATAATAGAAAAACGTGTCGACAAAGACTATAATACCTTGACAATAAACGATATGAAGTTCGTAGCTCGAAATAAAGAATACTCTAAAAATCGTATTGCGATAGTATACGCCGTGGGCGAAATCGACGGAAGCAATAAAAATGACGGTATCGACTCCGAAGATATTTCCGAAGACCTGCTCGATATAGCCGACAACGACAAAATTAAGGCTGTAGTACTTCGTATAAACTCACCTGGAGGCAGTGCCTATGGTTCGGAACAGATATGGAAGGCGGTAAGTGTCGTTAAATCGAAGAAACCCATAGTAGTATCTATGGGCGACTATGCTGCTTCGGGTGGTTACTATATCGCCTGCAATACCGACAGAATATTCGCTCAACCAACGACGCTTACGGGCTCTATCGGTATATTCGGAATATTTCCGAATATAGGCGGGCTTACAGATAAGCTCGGTATAAAATTCGACAACGTAAAGACTAACAAATACAGCGACTTCGGAGCTACGTATCGCCCGATGAATACGGAAGAACGGGTTATTTTGCAGCGATATATCAACAACGGATACGAACTTTTCACCAAACGCTGTGCCGAAGGACGCGATATGAATATCGATTCGCTCAAAGCGATAGCCGAAGGAAGAATATATTCAGGCACAGACGCTATGCGACTCGGACTTGTCGACGAAATGGGCGGGCTCGAAGAAGCAATTGCCTTCGCTGCTAAAAAAGCCAATATCAGCGACTATACACTCAAATATTATCCGTCGGTAAAAAGTCTGATTGAGCAGATTTCGGATATCTTTTCTACATCGGTCGAGGAACGCATCGTAAAATCGCAACTTGGCGAAAACTATCGACTGTTTCGTACAATACAAAGAGCACAAACTACGACAGGTATCAAAGCAATAATGCCTTATAGTATCACTGTGAAATAAGGTAGAAATCAATACTTACGGTCGAATATCTCCGAATATATGAATGCTCGCTGCCAGTCGGTCGGTGTATCGAGCGATACGTCGATATGCCTGCTGTCGTCGATATTGGGAGTATCTGTTTTGTGCGTGTGAATACTCTTCGACACTGCCAAACCGTCGTGCATATCGGATATGGAGATACCCGATAAGAAAATTGGAGCCGTGCTATCATCGATATTCTTATCGCCTTCATACTGACGATTGGAATATCGGTCGAGACTATCTGCCGCCTCTTGTTTGTAGTCGTCGATAGATGATTCATCGTATCGGTCGCCGCCAAATGTCTGAGTGGTATTGTTTTCGTCGTCGGCATCGAATATACCTTTCCATGGTTCCAACGGTTTAGGTCTCGGCGACGATAAAGGTTTGGATTGCTGTCCTTTCTTTTTACTTTTCTGATATATACTTACAATAGCCGAAAGTATGGCTATAATCATAAAAATATACCCTTTGAAATCTTCCATATCGATATTTTATTAACTACTCTGTGTTTACAATTATTTTCCGACTCTCTGTTACGAGAAATACTCGTATTATTATGCTATTTGCGCTTTTACGAAAAACACGTACTCTGCCGTATAGAACTTTATCGAGTATTCCATTGCGTTTTATGATGGTACCTCCGCCGGTAACCATATCTGATGGTACAAGCGAAAACTCCCTAATACTGCTTCCGACACTATATTCTCCTGCTACAATAGACTTGGCTATCAATGGAGTAGCCATCTCTATTTGCAACAAATCTCCGACATTATTGCCATATTTCACTCTGAATATACGGCAGCCGACATTGTATAAATCGTCCATGTCGTCGATTGCCGATGTACGACGGTCGAAGACAACGGTATCGGCAGTGGTATTGCTTCTATCGTATAGCGGTATCTTACCGCTATACGACAGCTCGATAACTTCATCTTTATCGCCTCGGAATACTCCTTCGACCACATATTGCGACATACGTTTGGATATATTGAATACCCCCTCTTTGATAAGTACGACGCTATTGCCACCGACAGATAGATTGCCGAAATAAGAGCCTAAAACATATCGGCGGTCGTTGTGTTCCCGCAAATAGCCCGATAGAAAGGCATACTGCATCGGAGTATTGCTTTGGCGGAAAGTACCGAGTGCTATACTATCGGTACTCTTGGGAGCAAAGAGCTGCATATTGATATAAGTACCGGCTCCAGTAATATCGCCGTTAGGTTCAATCTGACATCCGTCGGACAGGAAGCGTACGACAACGGTGTTGTAACTATTGTCGTACGAATCGCCATAGAAATAGGCGAGTGCCTTAGACGAATCGAACGCAATATTTATCGGCAGTACTGCGATCTCGATAGAGGCTCGAAGTTTGCCACAACGTGCAGTAACGATACAGCTACCTGTGTATACTGCCGTTATATGCCCCATTTTATCGACAACCGCTACCGAATTGTCAGACGACTTCCAAGTGATTTTATCATAGTCTGTCTCCGAAAACGGCTCCATGAAAAGCTCGGCAGTATACTGCTCATCGACAGATAGTTGCACCTTATCTTTTTTGAAATATATGTTCTTTATCTTGTTTTGCTCGCACGAGTGCAGACAGACAACAATACACATTACACATATTACGGCAACAATATTACCGCAAATATTTTTCGAATACCTATTCGTAAAACAGTTATATCTCATATCAATACCTTGTTTGGGGCAATATTAATCGTTTTTTTCGTACGGCACGAATATTTCATTTGTCGATTTTGAGACTAATATATTTGTTGTAGGTTGCAAAGACATCTTTTACAAATCGCGATGTGTGCTGAGCACGGAAATATCCGAGTTTTACGACCTTGTCGTTGTAATACTTCGGTTTCGATTTTAGTAACAGATATTTTTCGATATTGCTCCACTTCTGAGGGTTGCTGCCATACTTACGAGCAAGTCTTATAGCGTCCCATATATGCCCTTGCCCTGCGTTGTATGCTGCTACGACAGTTTTTTTTCGTTCGACACTGTCGGTGATGAAATCAAACATTTTGTCGAGCGACGATATCAACTTCGTGGCGGCGGCGATATTGGCAGACGGCTCCAGAAAAGTAGAGTCGTTGAGTCCGTATTTTATACCCGTCCGACGCATAAGCTGCATTATGCCGATAGCACCGTTTGCAGAGACAGTATTCGGATTGAAATGGCTCTCGTTGAATGCCATAGCAGCCAGAAATCGCCAATCCCAACCCAACACCTCGGCATTGACACGGAAAATAGAGTCGTAGGGCGATATATAGCCTTCAGATACTACGAGGTCGAAATAACTGCTGCGGCTCAGATATTTACTGCTGGTATACTTCAAATATTTCGAATTCGATATATCGGCATACCAAGCATTGATGGCACTATCGAGTTTCGGAGCATCTTTCCTCACTATCCACCCCTTAGGTAAAGGAATGGATATCAGCATACCTATATCGATATTATTGAAATATTTCTTACCGAGTTCGGCTACATCTTTGTCGGCTACGGTCAGTGGTATCTTGTTTTTCGATACACGATAGATAATTTGCTCTATATTAAGTGTATCGGAAATATATTTTATATTGATACCTCCTCCGATTTCGTCGTTCAGATGGCGGAGACGAGTACAATATTTCGTCTTGCGTTGTACGTATACCTCTTTGTCTATCAGCTGCATAATATTTCGTATCTGTCGATTCTTGCGAGGCTGTACGAGCACCACGGGCGACATCGTCTCTACGTTTGTAGCAAGAAATTCTTTACGTATCGATTTGGTTGTAGGCAGTTTATACGCTGCAAAGTCTGCCTCACCGTCTCGCAACATTTTTTTTAGTTGCTCTTCGGAAGTAGCTATGACGACGTGGAGTTCTACTCCAAGATAGTCGGCAAGGTTTTGAGCCAGAGCGAAGTCGAAACCCATCTCTTCGTCGCCCACAGTGTAGTAACTGATAGCACTTTCGAGAGTTACGGCTCGCAGCTGTCCGCGTTTGATAATATCGTCTAAGTCACCGAAAAACTTTTGACTATTGCTTTTACAACCATCGAATATCGACACGGCGACAGCAATAAGCACATAAACAATCCTTTTCATAAGCTATCTGTTGATAATATTATCCGAATATAACGACCCATTATCGTAAGTAATCGTCGCTAAAAAACTTACAAACACATAATCTATTTCAGCCTTTTACTTATAGCGTCATACTCAGCCTCGTAACCGGGTTTTTTGAGCAGAGCAAACATATTTTTCTTGTAAGCCTCTACTCCGGGCTGGTCGAAAGGATTGACTCCGAGCATATATCCGCTGATACCGCAAGCTTTCTCGAAGAAATATATGAGCTGCCCGAGACAACGTTCGTCGAGACGAGGTATCGTGATATTTATATTCGGTACTCCGCCATCGGTGTGTGCCAATACGGTACCCTCGTAAGCTTTTCGGTTGACGAAATCGATACGTTGTCCGGCCAAGAAATTGAGTCCGTCGAGGTCGGTCGGCTCTTCGCCGAGATATACCTCGTGCCGAGTGTTTTCGACATATATGAAAGTCTCGAACATCATCCTTACTCCCTCTTGCATATATTGCCCCATCGAGTGCAGGTCGGTCGTATAATCCACTGCGGCAGGGAATAAGCCCTTGTGCTCTTTTCCTTCGCTTTCGCCGTAGAGCTGCTTCCACCACTCCGCAAAATAGTGTAGCTTGGGGTTGAAATTGGCGAGAACCTCTACCTTTTTACCTTTTTCAAATAGCAGATACCTTGCTGCTGCATATTCGAGAGCGACATTCTTTCCCGAATCGAACGGAAGACACGATATATCCTGAGCCATCTCGAGAGCTCCATCGATCAGCTTGTCTATATCGAAGCCTTCTATAGCTATGGGCAATAGCCCTACGGGCGACAACACCGAATATCGTCCACCGATATTATCCTCGATTACATACGATTTGTAGCCGCAAGTATCGGCAAGAGTCTTGAGCGCACCTCGCTTTTTGTCGGTAATAGCCACGATAAGACGTCGTGCCGATTCTGTGCCCTGCTGCTCCTCGAGCTGACGGCGTAGCAGGCGAAACGCCAGCGCCGGCTCGGTAGTAGTACCCGACTTCGAGATGCAGATGATACCGAACTTACGATTTCTTAGAAAACTCTGGAGTTCAAACAAATAGTCTTCGCTCATATTGTGTCCGGCATAGAGGATAATCGGATGTTGGCGGTCTTTTTTGAGCATATCGAAAGGGTCGGAGAGAGCCTCTATCACTGCTCGGGCTCCAAGATAACTGCCACCGATACCGACCACCACCACTACATCACACTCCTTTTGCAGCAGGCGAGCTGTCTCGTTTATTTCGTCGATAGGCAATTCGGAACGTAGCATCGGCAGGCGTACCCAACCAAGAAAATCGCTGCCTTTACCTCCGCCATCGTATAATAAATTGTTGGCAGCCTCTGCTTTTCGTTTTATCTCGTCTGTAAACTTCACACCTGCGTGCGAAAAATCTATTTTTATATCGCCCATATCTTATATATTGATTTTTATAAATAATGTAGCAAAAGTAATAAATAGTTGCGACTTAGAAAAATCGATTGTCTTCGAGGCTCTACGTCTGAGGTTAGTTTACATTAGACAGAAAAGATATACCTTTGCACGAAATTTTACGTTTACCGTATAAATCATATTATCACAGCATATCGCCGAATGACAAAGAAACTAAAAATAGAGACTTACGGATGCCAGATGAATGTAGCCGATAGCGAAGTAGTGGCTGCTATAATGATGTCTGACGGTTATCGGTTGACAGACGACGAAAAAGACGCCGATACTATCATTGTAAATACCTGCTCCGTACGCGATAACGCCGAACAGAGAGTAATATCGCGACTGCAATATTTCAATTCGCTACGTAAAAAAAACAAATCGCTCAATATAGGTGTAATTGGCTGTATGGCAGAGCGTATGCAAGGCGAACTTATCGAACAGCATAATATAGATTTCGTAGCCGGACCCGACTCGTACCTCGACCTGCCAAACCTCGTGGGTGCGGTAGAGAGAGGCGAAAAGGCGATAAACATAGAGCTATCGAAGACAGAGACTTACAAAGATGTTATGCCTGCCCGTATAGGCAAATCGATTCTCGGTTTTGTGTCTATTATGCGTGGGTGCAATAAATTTTGTTCGTACTGCATAGTGCCGTATACTCGAGGCAGAGAGCGTAGTCGCGAAGTGCAGAGTATAGTTGGCGAGGTAAAGGACTTGCAAGCAAGCGGTTACAAAGAGGTTACCCTTTTGGGACAGAACGTAGACTCGTATCTCTACAGAGACGAAAACGGCAATACGACCGACTTCTCGCAACTGCTCGAAATAGTTGCCACCGCCGTACCCGATATGCGTATACGCTTTACGACATCGTACCCTAACGATATGACAGATAGCACGATAGAGACTATCGCCCGACACCCAAATATATGCCGCTACATACACCTCCCCGTACAGAGCGGAAGCGATAATATCCTCCGACTGATGAAACGTAAATATAACCGACAGCAGTACCTCGAGCGCATCGAAGCTATCAGGCGAATACTGCCCGAAGCATCTATCGGCACCGATATTTTCTGTGGATTCTCGAGCGAGTCGGAGCAAGACTTCGAAGATACTCTGTCGCTTATGCGTGAGGTACGTTTCGATATGGCGTTTATGTTCAAATATTCCGAACGACCGGGTACGTTCGCCGCCCGACATTTGCCCGACAACGTGTCGGAAGAGGTAAAGGTGGAGCGACTCAATAAAATCATCGCCCTGCAAAACAGCCTCAGCCTACAGAGCAATCTCGACGATATCGGCAAAACATTCGAAGTGCTCGTGGAGGGTTACTCCAAGCGTTCTCGCGACGACTTCTACGGACGCACATCGCAAAACAAGGTAGTGATATTCCCTAAGAACGGCACTAAAATCGGCGATTTCGTCGACGTAAAAATCACTAGAGTCACAGGAGCATCGCTCATAGGCGAGGTAACCGATAGGCAAAACACGCCCGATAGGACGGAGCCTGAAAAAATAACTACAATATAAATTGATATAAAAGGCTATCGACGATATATAAGACACACAATACTTACGCTCATATTTATGGTACATACTAACCATAATCTCATATAATTTTATAACTTTGTAATCAGGAAATATAAAAATAGAGACACACCTAAATATCAAATACGCTTTTTCACTTACAGTTTTTATGGAGTATAAAAGGTAAAGTATTAACTAAAAAACACGAGTAATTTTTCCGTACAACTACAACAATCAAGACCTACACCTAACTTTACCAAAGAAACAAACACTCATTAAAGTTATTTTAAGTCTTTGTTTATAATACAGAAATCATGAGTTTAGAAAAAAACAATACCAAGAATATGAAAAAATAGAAAAGGAGGATA
>CAJPNS010000025.1 GCA_905372135.1 Porphyromonadaceae bacterium
CTCTACTCCCTTTGTTATCTGGGTACTCACGTAATCTGCTTTCTCTTTATCATTATCGGCTACCGAGTTCAGAAAATTCGGGAACAAGAATGCTCTCATCACTGCAAACATTATAAAAAGTTTTATTAATATTATAATCCACAGTGTTTTACTGGTTTTAGACAGATTTCTAAAACCATCGTAATACATCTTGAAAAATTTTCGCAGACCTACAGCTTTCTTCATTTTATACTCAATTCGTTTTCGACAAAATATCCGATACCGTTTAAGAAGAGGTAATCGTAGTTTTCGTTAGTTTTGAGTTATTGCTATGATTTTCAGAGCGCTATTTATGCGATTAAGGGTCTCTGTTTTACCCAGAATACGTGTTATGGTAAAGATATGAGGACCTTTCATTTGCCCTACAAGCACCAGACGGAACGGATTCATCACCGCTCCGAGCGAGTAACCCTTTGCCTCGCACCATTGCTTGACGCTCTCTTCGGTAGCTTGCTCGTCGTCGAGGTTCGGCAGTGTTTGAAGTATCTCGGCAAGTTCGGTCAATAGTCTCGGAGTATCTTCTTTCCATCGTTTTTTCAGATCGCTTTCGGCGAAACTTTCGGGGGCGGTGAAGAAAAACTCAACAAGCTCGAACAGCTCCTTGGGGAATGTGGCTCGCTCTTTGACACTGTCTATGGCAGCGAGTAGCTTGCGGTACTTATCTTCGTCGTCGAACATATTATCCGCAAAAAACGGCATTATGTACTTTGCCAACTCTTCGGTAGGCTTGGTCTGCAGATATTTGTGGTTGAACCACTTGCCCTTTTCGTAATCGAACCGTGCTCCCGACCGCGAACAACGCTCGAGCGAAAAGGCTTCTATAAGCTCTTCTTTGGAGAAAATCTCTTGTTCGGTGCCGGGATTCCACCCCAACAGAGCCAGAAAATTTATGACGGCTTCGGGGAAATATCCGGCTTCACGATAACCCGATGTCTTCTCGCCTGTAATGGGGTCTGTCCAGTCGAGTGGGAAGACGGGGAAACCGAGCCTGTCGCCGTCGCGTTTGCTGAGTTTGCCCTTGCCGTCGGGCTTGAGCAGTAACGGTAGATGTGCAAACTGCGGCATAGTATCCTGCCAGCCGAAGTAGCGGTATAGCAATACGTGCAGCGGAGCCGACGGCAGCCACTCTTCGCCGCGTATGACGTGAGTAATCTCCATCAGATGGTCGTCTACGATATTTGCCAGATGGTACGTCGGCAGCCCGTCGGCCGATTTCCAAAGGACTTTGTCGTCGAGTATTGTCGAGTTGATACGTACTTCGCCACGTATTATGTCGTTGACGACAATCTCTTCGTTGGGCTCTATCTTGATGCGGACTACATATTTTTCTCCGTTGGCTATGCGTCGGCTTACTTCGTCGGCGGGCAGTACCAGAGAGTTGTTCATCGACATTCGTGTGGAGGCATCGTATTGGAAGTTGGCTGTCTGAGAGCGTTTCTCCTCGAGTTCTTCGGGTGTGTCGAATGCGTAATACGCTTTGCCGTCGGCGATAAGTCGGTCGACATATTTGCGGTAGATGTCTTTGCGTTCGCTCTGGCGGTACGGTGCGTGTTTGCCACCGAACGAGACACCTTCGTCGAACTCTATACCAAGCCATTGGAGCGAGTCTATGATGTATTTCTCGGCACCTTCCACATAGCGATTGGTGTCGGTGTCTTCTATCCTCAGTATCATTGTGCCTCCGTGACGGCGAGCAAAGAGGTAGTTGTAGAGGGCAGTGCGGACACCGCCTATATGAAGAGCTCCCGTTGGCGACGGAGCGAAACGTACTCTGGGTGTGGTGTTCATTTTCGTATCTTTGGGTAGAATAGTTGTTTTATGTCTTTTTTATTTCTGTACAATACTCAGAGCCAATTCGTCGAGTTGTGCTTTGTCGATAATGCTCGGAGCGTCTATCATTACGTCGCGTCCCTGGTTGTTTTTGGGGAATGCTATGCAGTCTCTGATACTGTCTAAGCCTGCAAAAAGCGATACGAAGCGGTCTAAGCCGTAGGCAATACCTCCGTGAGGCGGAGCACCGTATTTGAATGCGTTGGTCAGAAATCCGAATTGATATTCAGCCTGTTCGTCGGTGAAACCAAGTACTTGGAACATCTTTTTCTGTAAGCCGCTGTCGTGTATACGTATAGAGCCTCCGCCTACCTCTACACCGTTGATAACCATATCGTAGGCATTAGCCCTAACTTTACCCGGTTCGCTATCGAGCAGTGGTATATCTTCCGGTTTGGGCGAGGTAAATGGGTGATGCATAGCGTAGTAGCGGTTTGTCTCTTCGTCCCATTCGAGCAACGGGAAATCGACAACCCAAAGACACGAATATTTGTTTTTGTCTCTGAGTCCGAGGCGACTACCCATCTCCAAACGTAGCTCGGAGAGCTGTTTTTGAGCCTTAGATGTGTTGTCTCCGCTTATTATCAGTATCAAGTCGCCTGCCTCGGCGGCAAATTTTTCTTTTAATTTCTGCAAAACATCTTGCGTATAAAACTTATCCACGCTCGATTTGACATTACCGTCTGCCTCTACACGTGCATATACAAGTCCTTTGGCTCCTACCTGCGGACGTCTGACGAAGTCGGTCAGTTCGTCGAGTTGTTTGCGTGTGTACGAGGCGGCTCCTTTGGCACAGATACCTCCGATGTACTCTGCATCGTCGAAGACCGAGAAACCGTAGCCTTTGAGCGTATCCATAAGCTCTACAAAACGCATATCGAAGCGAGTATCGGGCTTGTCGGAACCGTAATATCTCATTGCATCGGCAAACGACATACGGGGAAAAGGTTGTAACTCTATGTTTTTTATGGTTTTGAAAAGATGTACGGTAAGTCCTTCGAATGTTTTTATAATATCTTCCTGTTCGACGAACGACATTTCGCAGTCGATTTGAGTGAATTCGGGTTGGCGGTCTGCCCTGAGGTCTTCGTCGCGGAAACATTTTACTATCTGGAAGTAACGGTCGAAGCCTGACACCATCAGCAGTTGCTTGAATGTCTGAGGACTCTGTGGCAGAGCATAAAATTGTCCGGGGTTCATACGTGAAGGAACGACAAAGTCGCGTGCTCCTTCGGGAGTAGACTTGATGAGCACCGGTGTCTCTACCTCGAGGAAATGCAGCGAATCCAGATAACGCCGTGTCTCGAACGCCATCTTGTGCCGTAGCTCGAGATTGGCTCTTACGCTGTTGCGTCTGAGGTCGAGGTATCGGTATTGCATACGGATATCGTCGCCTCCGTCGGTTTCGTCTTCTATCGTAAATGGCGGTACAGCCGACGGATTCAGCACACAGAGCGAAGAGACGATTATCTCTATCTCACCTGTCGGGATATTGGGGTTTTTGTTGCTACGCTCGGCTACTGTCCCTGTCGCCTGAATGACGTACTCTCTGCCGAGGCGGTTTGCACTCTCGCATATCTCGGGGTTGATGTCTTGATTAAAAACGAGTTGTGTAATGCCGTACCTATCGCGTAGGTCGATGAAGGTCATACCCCCCATTTTTCTGTTTTTCTGTACCCAGCCCGTAAGAGTTACCGTTTTACCTGCGTCGGTCAGTCGCAGTTCGCCGTTTGTATGTGTTCTCAACATTTTGGTTACGAATTAGTCGGATATTATTATGAATATAAAAACTTACAAAGTTAATACTTTTTCGTGTATAGTTTTATATATCACAATATCGGATAGCGATTTATTGTGTTGGCTACTGCCAAATTTACCGCTTTATGTACTTTTGTGTCGTTTGGCAGTCTTTTTGCTCATCTCTTTTTTGTTTATAGAATTTCGAATAAAAACATAGACTTAAAATATTGATATGGAAAGCAAACATTACAAAAATAGCCAAGAAGAAGACAGTCGGCACTCTAATCCGATAGAAGATACGGCCGAAAACCCCACCGCCAATGTAGAAAACGAAGAAAATACCGACGATTGCGAGGCGCGATATGGCAAGCTAAACGACTCTTATGTACGCCTTTTGGCAGAGTTCGACAACTATCGTAAACGTACCGCAAAGGAACGAATAGAGTTTATATCCATAGCAAGCGAACAGGTGATAGTGGATATTCTGCCCGTGGTCGACAATATGGAAAGAGCCTTGCAAAATATGGATTCGTCGACCGACCTCGCTGCCGTAAAACAAGGTCTCGAGCTTATATATCAACAACTACTGTCTGTCCTCAAACGCCATGGAGTGAAGCAGATAGAGACAGCTGACGGTAATTTCGATACCGAATACCACGAAGCGATAACTACCATACCTGCTCCTACAGTCGAGCAAAAAGGCAAAATCGTCGATTGCACTCTGAAAGGATATACCCTCAACGACAAAGTTATCAGACATTCGAAAGTAGTTATCGGCGAATAAAAATACCATATTATGGCGACAAAAAGAGATTATTACGAGGTTTTGGGAGTAGTGCGAACTGCCACAGTAGAAGAGATAAAAAAAGCATATCGGAAGAAAGCTATTAAGTATCACCCCGATCGCAATCCGGGCAATAAGGAAGCCGAAGAGAAGTTCAAAGAAGCTGCTGAGGCTTACGAGATACTCTCCGATGCTGCTAAGCGCGAACGATACGACCGTTTCGGACATGCAGCAACAGGCAGTGGAGCAGGCGGTTTCGGAGGCGGAATGTCGATGGACGACATATTTTCCAATTTTGGCGATATTTTTGGCGGACATTTTGGCAGTGCTTTCAGAGGCTTCGCCGGCGGTTTTGGCGGAGGCTTCTACGATAGCTCTTCGAGCCGAAAAACCTCTAAAGGCTCAAATCTCAGAGTGAAAGTACAGATAAGCCTCAATGATGTAGCCACAGGAGTGGAGAAAAAACTAAAGGTCAATAAACTTGTAGCCTGCTCACACTGCGGAGGTAGTGGCGCCAAAGATGCAAGCAGTATCAAGACGTGTACCACCTGCGGAGGTAGTGGCATAGTTACTCAGGTACAGAGGACTATACTTGGTTCGATGCAGACGCAGTCGTATTGCCCGTCGTGTAACGGTACGGGTAGGGTCATCACCGATAAGTGCCGGCATTGCAGCGGCGAGGGAGTGGTGCGTGCCGAAGAGATAATACCTATCAATATACCTGCAGGTATCGAAGACGGAATGCAGTTTACCGTTCGTGGTAAAGGCAATGCCGCTCGCAATGGCGGTATCGCAGGCGACCTCATTGTGCTTGTCGAAGAAGAGCTGCACGAAGAACTCATTCGCGACGGTAGCGACCTTATTTACAATCTTATGCTCGACTTGCCCACAGCCATACTTGGCGGTACGGTAGAGATTCCTACCATTACCGGAAAGGTGAAGGTGAAAATAGATAAAGGCACGCAGCCAAATAAAGTTCTGAGACTTCGCAACAAGGGACTGCCTCATCTACAGGCGTATGGCACAGGCGACCTGCTCGTGAATATCAACGTCTATATTCCCGAAAATCTCTCTGCCGACGAGCGGAAGACCTTCGAGCAATTCCACAACTCGCCAAACTTCAGCCCCAAGCCCGACGACGAAAAAGGCTTTTTCAACCGCTTCAAAAATATGTTCGACTGAACGGACTATATACAAACATCCTTGCCGTCAATCGATTATCGCGAGGAAAACTAAAAAAGGCTACCCACCGAATAGTGCTGGTAGCCTTTTAGTTAATCCATTAGCCACTATTTTATTATAGTGATGTAATCTCCCTTATACTCAGGGTTATCGCTGCTCGACCACTCTTTATACGACGAAAATACAAGCGAATCGTTATAGTACACTTTATCGTATGTATAGTATGGTCCGTAGCGTCCGAAAATGGCTCTTACCGTATCTGTATCGTAGTAGTTCCACTGAATATAGGTAGTAACCCAAGTCGGTTTGTCATCATGTTTTTCAGGTGCTATATTTACAAAGATTACTCCATTGTGAAAACACGTGTCTTTTGACACATACTGTTTTATGGGTAGAACCTTTACCGAGTCGCCATACATAGCGCTACCTACCAGATTATTACCTTCGGCATCTACTACTTTTATACCCAAATCCAAATGAGGAATTGGCGCGCCCCCTTTGAATTGGGAGCAGCCGACCAATACAAATGCCGATAAAGCTAACGTAAATAATTTCTTTATTATCTTCTTCATATCCTAGTTTTTTTTGTTTGTGAATTGCTTATGTGTTTTTTGTCGTGTTTGTAAATATCTCGTTTTTAATGCTTTCGGCTATGTAAGTAATGATTTACCGTAAAAGACGTCTTTTGCTTAACATTGATTATCATTGCAATTATCTTGCGTAGAAAAAAACTACAATGCAAAGCTACCTATATTTTTTGCAATAACAATTTTTTTTGATAAAATCTTGTTTTTAACACTTTATGTGCTTACATTGCTGTAAAGGGCTTGTATTTTTGCGGAGCAATGTGGCAAAAAATGGGGTATTAGCAGCCAATAGAGGAAAAAACACTACCTTTACACTTTGCAAAACGGTAATCTTTTTATCGCATAAAACGCTTATGAACAAAGATATATACAATGTACTATCGAACGAGTGGCTCACCGAAAGTGTCGTTCGGCTTGTAGTGGAGGGCGATACGAGTGCTATAAAGCGTCCCGGACAGTTTGTAAACATCGCTGTGCAGGGGTTCTATCTGAGGCGTCCCATATCGGTGTGCGACTACGACGGTAGCACTATTACTCTTGTCTACAAGGTTGTAGGCGAGGGCACCGAAGCGCTGGCTCGTTATGGCAAAGGCGATAAGCTCGACATACTTGTGGGGCTTGGCAACGGCTTCGACACCGCAGCCGATTGCACTAAACCGATAGTGATTGGGGGTGGGGTAGGAGTACCTCCACTGTACGGACTTACCAAAAAGCTCTTAGAGGTGGGCAAGAAGCCGTCGGTAGTGATGTGTTTCAATACAAAGAAAGAGCTATTTTTGCTCGACGATTTCAGAAAACTCGGTGTCGAAGTAGCGGTAGCTACGGTCGATGGCAGCTGCGGAGTGAAAGGTTACTACTCCGATGCTATCGATGATTGCGGTATCGAATACGACTATTATTACACCTGCGGACCTTTGGCAATGCTCCGAAACATTCATCGTACACTCGAGGTAGATGGGCAGATCAGTCTCGAGGAGCGTATGGGCTGCGGTTTCGGTGGGTGTATGGGCTGTTCGTACAAGACTCGCGACGGTTACAGACGTGTCTGCACCGATACCGTAGTGAGTGCAAGAGATATTTTATTCGATTAATAGAAAATAACTATATGTTACAGACAGAGATATGCGGTCTTGTGCTCGACAACCCGATAATCGCCGCAAGTGGTACGTTCGGTTTCGGGCAGGAATACAAAGATTTTTACGACATCAATATCCTTGGTTCGATTTCGATAAAAGGTACTACTCTCGAGCCGCGTTTTGGTAATGCCACGCCTCGTATTGCAGAGTGTAAGGCAGGTATGCTCAATGCAGTCGGGCTCCAAAATCCCGGCGTAGAGGCTGTCGTAAGGCACGAATTGCCCGAACTGGCTAAGATATACCGCAAACCGGTAGTCGCCAATGTATGCGGCTTCGCGGTCGACGAATATGTCGAAGTAGCTCGAATAATGAGCCAAGCCGCAAACGTGGGGCTGATAGAGCTCAATATCAGCTGCCCGAACGTGAAACACGGCGGTATGTCGTTCGGTACCGATGCTGCGTGTGCTGCCGAAGTCACGGCAGCTGTCAAGAGTATCTCTCAGAAACCTGTCATTGTAAAGCTATCGCCCAACGTTACCGATATTGTGGCTATCGCTGTAGCTTGCCAAGAGGCTGGTGCCGACGGACTTTGCCTCATCAATACGCTTCTCGGTATGAGGCTCGACCTGAAGACGAGGCGTCCGGTATTGGCTAATGTTACCGGCGGGCTGTCGGGCGACGGAGTTTTCCCCATTGCTCTGAGAATGATATACGAGACCGCCAAAGCGTGTACCATACCTATCGTTGGCTGCGGTGGAGTAAGCACTGCTCGCGACGTGATAGAGATGATGATGGCTGGGGCTGCGGCTGTAGAGGTGGGTACTGCCAATCTTATCAACCCTACTGCCTGCCGCGATATAATCGAGAGTCTTCCGCACGAAATGGAGCGTCTTGGTATAGAGAAACTTAAGGATATAATTGGCGTAGCACTGAGGTAGGCAATGGCTTTCAGGTTCAAGCAGTTTAGTGTAAAGCAAGAGCGGTCGGCTATGAAGGTCGGCACCGACGGGGTTTTGCTCGGAGCGTGGTGCAATGTCGACGATGCCCGCCGTGTGCTCGACATAGGTACGGGCACAGGTCTTCTGTCGCTTATGGTATCCCAGCGCAACCCCGATGTTACTGTCGATGCCGTTGAAATTGACCCCGAGGCGGCAGACGAAGCCCGCGAAAATGTCTGTGCCTCGAAGTTTAGAGATGCGATTAAAGTATTCAATATGTCGATACAGGATTTTACCCGATACAAAACAAACCCACAACAAACTAAATATTAATCAAATACACCACAATAATATGAAAGACGTAATAATAGCCCTCGACTTCCCCGATAGGGCGAAGACACTCGGATTTTTAGACCGTTTCACCGACCGCAAACCCTTCGTAAAGGTCGGTATGGAGCTTTTCTATGCCGAAGGACACTGCCTCGTGGAGGAGATAAAGAGGCGTGGACACAACATTTTTCTCGACCTCAAGTTGCACGATATTCCCAATACCGTCGGCAGTGCTATGAAGGTTATCGGGGAGCTTGGTGTGGATATGGTCAATGTCCACGCCGCAGGAGGAAGGGCTATGATGAAAGCCGCTGCCGAAGGTTTGGCTCTGAGCGGACATAAAACGATATTGATAGCCGTTACTCAGCTTACATCGACCTCGCAGGAGATGCTCGAGAACGAACTTCTTATATCGAAGCCCATCGAAGAGGTCATCGCTCACTATGCCCGTAATGCGAAAGCCGCCGGGCTGAGTGGCGTAGTCTGCTCGCCGCTCGAAGCCGCTATCGTCAAAGAGGCGTGTGGGAGCGACTTCCTCGCCGTTACGCCCGGTATACGGTTTGCCGACGGCGAAAGCAACGACCAAGTACGTATCACCACACCCGCCGACGCTCGCCGACGCGGAGCAGACTTTATCGTAGTGGGACGCCCCATTACCAAAGCCGAAGACCCTGTGGTAGCCTACCAGAGATGTGTCGCCGACTTTTTGGGATAAAAAACGTACTGCCTGCGTACAGCGATAGAATTATTTTTACTAACTTTGCATCCGTTATTTTAAAAAAATAGTTTACAGGTAATGAGGTACAAAGTTATTACGGCAGACCAAGCGGCTGCATTAATTCACAATGGAGATATTGTAGGTTTCAGCGGATTTACGCCTGCGGGGGCACCCAGCGTGGTACCCGATGCTATTGCACGGCGAGCCGAAGAGCTACACGCCAAGGGCGAAGAGTTTAAGATTGGTGTCTATACGGGAGCTTCTACGGGAGATATGTTAGACGGGTCGTTGGCAAGGAGTAAAGCGGTGATATTCCGCACGCCTTATCAGTCGAATAGCAATATGCGTGAGTCTATCAACAAAGGTGAGGTATCGTATTTCGATATGCACCTGTCGCATCTGGCTCAAGAGATTCGTTACGGTTTTCTCCCACACCCGAAATACGCCGTTGTGGAAGCCTGTCGCCTCTCTGACGACGGTAGCATGGTGCTTACCGCAGGTGTCGGTATTACTCCCACTATCTGCCAAATGGCAGAACACATCATTGTGGAACTCAACGAGGCAATGCCCGCCTCGCTCGAAGGTATTCACGATATATATCAACCGCTCGACCCGCCGTCGAGAGAAGCTATCCCCGTGTGCCACGTGAGCGATAGAGCAGGCGATACGGTAATCAAGGTCGACCCGGCGAAAATCATAGGTGTGGTTAAAACAAACGTACCCAACACTATAAAACCCTTTGCCGACGTCGACGAAGTAACCTCGACTATCGGCAGCAACGTGGCGCTTTTCCTCGAACACGAGCTGAAAGCGGGTCGTATTCCGAAGACGTTCCTGCCCATACAGTCGGGCGTGGGCAATATCGCCAATGCGGTGCTCGGTTCGCTCGGCTCGAACGACCACATTCCGCCGTTCGATATGTATACCGAGGTGATACAAGACGCCGTTATCGGGCTTATCAAGAAAGGTAAAGTGAAGTTCGTCAGCGGCTGCTCGCTTACCGTCTCCGCCGACGTAATGAAGCAGATAACCGACGAGATAGATATGTTCAAACGCCATATCGTACTCCGTCCGCAGGAGATTTCGAACAATCCCGAGATAGTACGCCGTCTCGGACTGATTACGATAAACACCGCTCTGGAAGCAGATATACTCGGCAACATCAATTCCACTCACGTCTTGGGCACCAAGATGATGAACGGTCTTGGCGGTTCGGGCGACTTCACAAGGAATGCATACATATCGATATATACCTGTCCCTCTGTGGCGAAAGGAGGCAAAATCAGCGCTATCGTGCCGATGGTATCGCACGTCGACCACAGCGAACACTCTGTGAAGGTGCTTATCACCGAGCAAGGTATAGCCGACCTTCGCGGAAAGTCGCCCCGTGAGCGTGCCAAAGCCATCATCGACAATTGCGTGCACCCCGACTACAAAGACTCTCTCAGAGAATATCTGGCAAAAACTCCCGCAGGACAGACTCCTATTGACCTCTATCGTTGTTTCGATATGCACAAGGCATTTATGGAAACGGGCGATATGCGTAATGCGAAGTTTTAACTGAGGTATTTTGATATTACAAAGACGGTTGATCATTTTCGTATAAATGGTTAGCCGTTTTTATTGTATGTATATAGTGCTAAAAATAAAGTATTTATATGCCCGAAAAGACGTAAGTACTTTTCTCTAAAAAACACTCACGATTTTTTGCCTTGCGATACTACGGCAACGGTAGAATACGTCGCCCGTGTCGGAATTTATTACTAACTTTGCAGCCGCTTTAAAAAAACAATTTACCGAATTATGTTAAAAAGAAATCTATTTTTATCTCTCTTTGCGATAGCTTTATCGCTTAGTGTTTACGGGCAAACTTATCAATGGAAAGAAGCCCGAAGTGGCGGTTACACCTACAAATATGTAACCCACGACCCTACGAATGCAAGGTTTTATACCCTTCGTAACGGTCTTACCGTTATCCTCAGTCCTACCAACAAAGAGCCACGTATACAGTGCTATATGGCTGTGAAGGCAGGTAGCAAGACCGACCCTGCCACCAATACCGGGCTGGCTCATTACCTCGAGCATCTTTTGTTTAAAGGTACCGACAAATACGGTTCGCTCGACTGGGAAAAAGAGCGTAAAGAACTCGATAAAATCGACGACCTTTACGAGCAATACAACAAAACCAAAGATGCCGACCGGCGTAAGGCTATCTATAAAAAAATCGACTCCGTATCGGGTGTTGCCAGCAAGTACGCCATCGCCAACGAGTACGACAAAATGATGACCTCTATGGGCGCACAAGGTACAAACGCTTTCACCTCTTTCGAGAAGACCGTCTATACCGACGACGTGCCTGCCAATGCTTTGGATAAATATATTACCGTACAGGCGGAGCGTTTCCGCAACCCCGTGCTGCGTATCTTCCATACCGAGCTCGAAGCCGTTTACGAAGAGAAAAACCGTACTCTCGACAACGACGGCAGGCAGGTATTCGAGACCCTTTTTGCCAATATGTTCAAGAAGCACAATTACGGTCTGCAGACTACAATCGGTACTGTCGAACACCTGAAGAACCCATCGTTGCACGAGATACGCAAGTACTTCAAAACTTACTATGTGCCAAACAATATGGCTATCGTTCTTTCGGGCGATTTCAATCCCGACGAGGTTATCGCCAAAATAGACAAGGCATTCTCGTATATGGAATATAAAGATGTGCCGAAATATACCTTCGAAAAAGAAGACCCTATCACTGCTCCTATTGTTAGAGAGGTCGTAGGACCCGATGCCGAGAGCGTATCTATCGCTTACCGTCTGCCGGGTAATCAGGAAAAAGATGCTCTCTTAGCCGATTTGGTAGGCGAGATACTCACCAACGGCGAAGCAGGTCTGATAGACCTCAATCTGGTAAAAAAACAAAAGTTGTTGGGAGCAAGTGCATTTAATTGGGCTTTGATAGACTACGGTGTGCTGTGGCTCTCGGGACGACCGTCGCAAGGACAGTCGTTGGAGCAGGTCAAAGACCTTATGTTAAACGAAATAGAGAATCTGAAAAAAGGCAATTTCGACGACGACCTGATACCTTCTATCGTAAATAATATTAAGAAAAGAATTATCCAAAGTACTGAAAGTTACAGTGGTAGAGCCTATATGCTTAGGGATGCCTTTACCGATAATCTCGATTGGAGAGACCAGGTAGCCTACGTTAACGATATTTCGAAGATAAAGAAGCAAGATGTCGTTGCTTTTGCCAATAAGTACCTCGGCAACAACTATGTAGCGGTCTACAAAAAGCAGGGGCAACGCACTGATATAGAGAAGATAGAGAAGCCCGCCATTACCCCCGTCGAAACCAATGCCGACAAGCAGTCTGCCTTCGTAAAGATGGTCAACGATATGCCGAGTACTCCCGTTTCGCCCGTTTTCTTGGATTACAACAAAGACTTGCAGAAATCCAAACTTGGCAAAGCCGAAGTGCTATACGTGCAGAACAAAGATAATGACCTCTATCGTCTGAGATTCCGTTACAAAATAGGTTCTCTCAACGACCTCAAGATGCCTTTGGCAGCCGATTATATCGAGTTCTTGGGTACCGATAAGAAGTCTGCCGAGCAGATTTCCAAAGAGTTCTATAAGATAGCCTCAAGTTTCCGTATCTCCGTCGGAGAAGAGTATACCACCGTTACTATCGAAGGACTGCAAGAAAACTTCGAGGCAGCCGTAAAACTCTACGAAGACTTGGTACTCAACGTCAAAGCCGACAACGAGGCTCTGGCAGCTCTCAAAGCCCGTCTCACCAAATCGCGTACCGACGCCAAAGCCAACCGTGCTACCATTATGCAAGCACTCACTTCCTATGCTCTGTATGGCGCAAAGAATAAATTCAACAACCGACTCTCTGATGCCGAAATAGAATCTGTTACTGCCAAAGAGTTGGTAGATAGAGTCAAAAACCTGAACAACGTAGAGCAAACCGTCATCTACTACGGACCCTCTACACTTGCAGAGCTCACGGCTAAGCTGAAACCTCTGCATAAAGTGCCTGCAACGTTTGCAAAAGTAGCTCCTAAAAAAGAGTTCAAGCAGGTAGAGCAGACCAAAAATCAGGTACTCTTTACCGATTACGAAATGGTACAAGCCGAAACCCGCTGGATACGCAACACGAATACATACAACCCTGCTGAAAACACTGTTATAAGTGTATTCAACAACTATTTCGGTGGTGGAATGGGCTCGCTTGTGTTCCAGACCATTCGCGAAAGTAAAGCCTTGGCTTACAGTACTTATGGTTTTTATGTCTTCCCGAGAAAAAAAGCCGATAAATACTATATGATGGCATACGTCGGTGCTCAGGCTGATAAATTCGTAGAAGCGGTTGCCGCTATGAACGAACTCCTGACTACTATGCCCGAACTGCCTGCCAATCTCGATTTGGCTAAGGTACAGCTCAAAAAAGAGATACAGACCGAACGTATCACCCAAGACGATATTATTTACGATTATATCAAAGCAAAAGACTTGGGGCTGAACGAGGATATCCGTAAGACCATTTATCAGAATTTGGATAATATCTCTATGAAAGATATTCGGACGTTCCACGATACTTATCTGTCGAAGAAGCCTTATACTTACGTGGTTCTGGCTTCCGAAGAAAAGCTCTCGAAAGAGGAGTTGCAGAAAATAGGAGAGTTCCGAAAACTCTCGTTAGAAGAACTTTTCGGATATTGACCCTACGTCCGATAATACCTTTGCGGTGTATTATCGTATAATTAAAATATGAAAGCGTAGTACTTTGAGTAGTGCTGCGCTTTTGTTTTACCCGAAAAATAGGATTGTTGATGAGGTGTATGTAGTTAATAATGAGCGGTTTTTGTTGTTCGCGGAAAAAACACTTACCTTTGCACAAGATAAAACCGTATTCGTAATACGCGATTTCGGATAATTAGTATAAACACTGTAAAAATGAGAATGTTATGAATGTATGTCCCGAATGTTATTCTGTGTATGGAAGGATTACCCCGTTGTTGAACCCTGAGGATTGCCTGCGAAACCATCGGCAGTATATTTGTTCTACGTGTGGCAGGCATATATGTGCCGCCGTCGATGAAAGTGGGAGGTTTAGAGCTCTCTTCCCGATGAGGTCGCTTGCGATAGCGAAGCTATATCTGCGGTCGGCTGAGGTTATCTTTCAGCGACCTTGTGGAATATACGAGATAGAGAGTAAAAACGGCAGGAAACTGTATAAAATATTCTCCTCCGTCGACGAATTGGACAGTTATCTGAAGAAAAACAAAGACAAAACGTGTACTACACGGCAACCTCTCTTCGAGACTATCCGGTACAAGGGCTGCCACAGCAGTCAACTGCGTATGATATCTGCCGAAGAGGTAGATACATATATGAAAGAACGCCGAGAGGAGTCTAAGGAGTGGCGTGAAAAATAAAAAATCACCTCCCGTCAGCGACGCAGAGGTGACACCATTATTAAATCATTCTTTTTCTTATATCCTTTTCTCTTTGATACGAGCTCTCTTGCCTGTTCTTTCACGTAAGTAGTAGAGTTTTGCTCGTCTTACTTTACCCACTTTGTTTACTGCGATACTGCTTATAAAAGGCGAATCCATCGGGAAAATTCTTTCAACACCGATATTGTCCGACATTTTACGTACTGTAAAGCGTTTTTTATCGCCGTGTCCGCATATTTTTATTACTACTCCGCGGTATAGCTGCTCACGTTCTTTGTTACCTTCTTTGATACGGTAAGCAACGGTAACAGTATCGCCGCTCTTAAATTTAGGATGTTCTTTGCCTGTTGCAAAAGCCTGTTCTGCAATCTTTACTAAATCTACTTTCATTGTATTCAATATTTTATATTTATCGTTAGTGCAACATTCATAGACAACTCTCAGTTCTATCAGCGGTTACACGAAATAGGGTGCAAAATTAATACTTTTCGTCGATATACACAAATATGTATCGTTTTTTATTCTAATTGTTTTTGTAGTGTTGTGAATATAGTTGATAATCAGAAGTCTATGCCTACGTTCAATCGCACTGCCTCCATAGTCCCTCCACCGAATGGCACGAAAAAAACGGGGAATCCTACTCCAAGATTTGCACCAAACCCTTTACATAGTCCCCAACGGACTCCTATATATGGTGTCGCTCTCAAAAAGTGGAAGAAAAAAAGGTATCCCATCTTCAGTCCTACTACAGGCGTTATTCGCTTTGTAATCGGAGTAAATCGGAAATCGGCGAAAGAGACTATGAGTGGAATTGTACCATGTAATTCTGCTTTCGAACTGCTTTTATTATAATAGTATTCCATAAGAATAAAACTCATACCTCCGCCCAAGAAGAATTGAGGCGAAAACTGACGTCCATGTGATGTAGATACACCCAATAGATACATATTATCGTCTATGGGTTCGGTAAAAAACTCTAAGTGTCCTTTATAACCTTTGTGTAAAAGTTTTTTGTTCCACCAAGATTGCTGTTGTTGTGGCTGTGTTATCGATTCGTCGATGTTGAGTGCTATTGTGTCGCCGTCTTGTTGTGCTGCGATTGTCGACGAAAAAGCTAATAGCACCGATACGCATAATGCTTTGATTTTCATTGCTCACCAATATTAATTTGTTTCTTGATTCTTCTGCAAAGTTAGCAAATTATATATAATATTTTACTTTACGTGCCATTTTTTTGTGAGATTCCTATTGAAAAAATTTTATTAGCTTTGATATTTTAAAAAAAACACAAAAAACAATGCCGTCTAAAACCAAAGTCTTATTCTTATCTGCTTGGTATCCCAATCGTTATGATGCTATGGCAGGTTTGTTCGTTCGCAAACACGCCGAAGCCGTCAGCCAATATGCCGATGTGTGTGTGCTATATCTGCATTTGGACGATAAAATAGACGACTTTCAGATTGTGGAGCAGAGTTATAACGACGTTCGTGAGATTGTCGTTTATATCCCTATGAAAAATAGTCGGTTATCTCTGGCATTCAATTTCCTCAAAGGCTTCCGGCTCGGCTATCGTCGCGTTCGGGCACACTTTGGGCAGCCCGATATATGTCAGGTCAATACCCTGACACGCAATGGGGTACTTGCCCTGATTTTGAAGGTGCTGCATCGAATACCTTACGTCGTGGTGGAGCATTGGACGCGTTATCTGCCCGATAACTTTCTGTACACTGGCTTTTTACGCCGGCGTGCCACCGAACTCGTTGCACGTAATGCCGCAGTGATAATGCCTGTCTCGAGTATGTTGCAGCAGGCTATGCTAAAGCAGGGTGTCAAGGGACGTTATAGGGTGATTAGCAATATAGTAGACGATTTTTTCTACACCACACCCCGAACCGAACGCGATAATGATAAAAAACGTATCCTGCACGTTTCCTGCTTTTTAGATAGGCAGAAAAATATCTCGGGGATTTTGCGGGCGGTAGAGTTGCTTTGCCGCACTCGTCGCGATTTTGAGCTTGTTGTGGTCGGTACGGGAGTAGACTTTGCTTCGATAAAAGACTTTGCTCAAACTCTTGATATTCCGCAAGGTACGCTTGTTTTTACAGGCGAACAGACCCCGAACGAGGTCGCCGACTGGTTGTCGAGGAGCGATTTGTTTGTGATGTTTTCCAACTACGAAACAGCCTGCGTAGTAGTTATGGAAAGCCTTGCCGCAGGAGTGCCGGTGGTAGCGACTCCGACAGGTATTGTTCCCGATTTTATCAAAGATAACAATGGACAAATAGTTGATTTTAAAGATGTTGATGCCTTAGCCGAAAAAATGAATACGATGCTCGACCATTTAGACCGTTACGACAGCTCTTCTATCAGAGCTGTAGCAGAGGTTTTCCGCAGTCGGTATGTCGGGCAACAGTTTATAAATGAATACAATAAGGCTCTTGAAAGGGATTGATTGATATTGACATACAATGATATGAGAAAAGATTGATAATTGTGTCTTTTTTGATAAATGAAAGAATTAATATACATCCTGAGAAGTAAATTTGAAAACAATAAGAAAGTAGCTGAAAACTACTTTTTTATGACTTTTCTTGCCTCGTCGGCACTCGTTGTCGGACTTATAATATATCCCTACGCCGTGCGTGTTTTGGGCAAAGAGGCTTATGGTATCTATGTCTTTGTCTTCTCCAATGTACAACTATTTCAGCTGATTACCACTTTTGGCTTCGATACCCCTGCTCTGAAAAAAATAGCACTTTTCCCCGACAACAGAGAGGTCAAGAGTAGAGTGGTGTCTGAGGTGCTTATTTCCAAGTCCTTGCTTTTCTGCCTAAGTCTTGTTGTGCTCACTGTCGTCAGTCGGTTTATTCCGTTTCTGCAAAAACATATATTGCTGTATTACATATTGTTTTCATTGCAATTGGTCGAAATATTATTCCCGACTTGGTACTTCCAAGGAATACAGAAGATGAAGTTTGTTACCTATACCAATCTGATTATTAGGATGTCTACTATTCCATTGGTTTTCATCTTCGTGCATTCTCCGAACGATTTGTTGCTGTATGCCGTTATTGTCTCGTTGCTGCCGCTTGTCGGAGGTCTTTTTGCTTTTTGTTATATGCTTGTAAAAGAGGATGTTAAACTTCGCTTTATCTCTATACGACGACTGAAATCGACTTTCCGCAACGCACTGCCTTTTTTCTGGACTACGGCTTTCGGTACGGTAAAAAAAGAGTCGCTTACCTTTATCGTTGGGGCTTTTTTCGATATGCAGAGCGTGGCTGTCCTCGATTTGGCAAATAAACTCGTACTTATTCCACGCATTATTGCTACAAGTATCAATGGTGCGTTATTCCCCGATTTTATGACCAATAGTAGTACCGATAGAGTTCGTCGTATAATGCGATACGAAACATATATAGCATTGATAATAATTACCTTAATAGCTGCATTTGGATATTGGGCAGTTCTCATATTGGGTGGTCGTGACCTATTGGCAGCCTATCCTTTGGCTATAATTCGGAGTATTACTATATATACTTGGCTGATAGTAGATTGCTATATATATTTTGTGTTTATTCCTAAAAACCGTTATAGGTTGGTGGCAAACAATCAGTTTGTGGCAATGGCATCTTTCCTATTGCTTGCGGTGTGCTCGCTATTGTTTTATAAAAGTCTGATAGTCATTGTGTCGATGTTTACCATATCGCATATTGTAGAGGTAATATATTGTCGTTATGCAGTTCGGCGATATAAGTTATTTGATTGATAATTAAATGTTTTAGTGTATGAACTCATTTTTTCGTCATATCTTCTTTTTTACCAAAAGCCAAAAACGAGGGCTTATCGTACTCATAGTACTCCTGATTTTAGTTGTCGTGGCTAATATGCTTATCCCTAAATATTTGCAAAAAACAAAGCCACTATATTCCGACAATTCCGTATTTCTGTCCCAGGTAGACAGTTTCAAAAACAGCTTGTCAGACAAAGAGTATAAATATGGCAATACTTATTCGCCTGCCGATTTCGCAGATGCGCGATACAATATGGCAAGCAGTGCAGTTCGTCTGTTCGACTTCGACCCCAATACGCTCGATTCGGGAGGTTTTGTGTCTTTGGGACTTAAACCTTTCGTAGCCAAGAATATAGTAAACTATCGTAATAAGGGCGGTCGGTTTCGTCGTGCTGACGATTTCGCCCGTGTTTACGGCTTGTTGCCTGCAGACTTCGCACGATTGAAACCATACATACGCATTGCCGACGTCAAAGAAAATAAGTCTGATTTACAGATAATACAACCTGTTGACAAACAGACAGAAAACGCCTCTAAAAGGGTAGAAAACGATATCGTCGTAGAACTCAATACTGCCGATACTGTGGCTCTCCGACAGCTGCACGGTATTGGAAGTTATTATGCTCGGCAGATAGTCTATTATCGCGATAAACTCGGTGGGTATTACTCTGTAGATCAACTGTTGGAGATTAAAAATTTCCCTGTGCAGACGTTCGAAAGAATAAAAAACAATCTGACGGTCGACCCCGCTCTTATCAAGAAAATCAATGTGAATTGGGCTACCGTCGAGAAACTCAATCGCCACCCATATCTCAATTTCTACCAGTCTAAGGCGATTTTCGAACTTCGGAAGAAGCAAAAACTACAAAGTATAGACGATTTTCGCCAAATTAGCGACTTTTCTGATGAGGATTTGAAAAAACTCGAAAATTATTTGCATTTTAAATAATCTCTTATTCAGTCTATTAGCGATAAACTTTTCTTTTTCCCCAAAAAAAGTTTGTAAAAAGTTTGGTGGTGTAGTAAAAAGGTATTACTTTTGCAGTC
>CAJPNS010000026.1 GCA_905372135.1 Porphyromonadaceae bacterium
CTACTACATCCATAGTATCGGTTGCAAAGTTACAACTAATTTATATATAAACAAATTTTTTTTTACAAGCGATATTCGTTTGATAATAATGCTCTTACGGTTTTTATAAACACAAAAAAACGCTCTTTGTGTTTAGAATATTCTGAAAAAACGGCAATATTTGACCGTGAATATCGAAAAATAGATAACTTTGCATACGCATATCGGTAACGTCCGATATGATATATAATTATATAAACAAATACGCTATATGACAACCCCAAAAAATAAATCTACAGATAGTTTGAAATATTCCGATGCTATCAAACGCCTCGAAGAGATTGTAAGCAATATAGAAAATGAAGAATACGATATAGACGTACTTACAGACTATGTAGCTGAAGCTACGAAACTTATAGCTTTTTGTAAGTCGAAACTTCATCGTACGGAAGAAGAGATAAACAAAATATTCTCTGCCGAAAACTGATATCGGCACACTCTCTATAAGCGACACAATATCAATATGCTAAATCTGTAAATAACGATGAAGAAGATTAGAGTCTGTTTTTGCCTAATATTTATAATACTTTTTGCCTGTTCGCCCAAGAAAAATACTTGGACATCGCGTGCATATCAGGGATTTGCCGTTAGATACAATGTCGGATTCAATGCGGTAAACTCTTTCAACGAAGCCCAAAACGCTCTAATGCTCTCCAATACAGACGATTACTCCGATATTATACCATTGTATCCCACAGTAAATAAGGAGACTACCTCAAGCATATCGTCGCAGCTGAATACTACGATAGAGAAGTGTCGAAAAGCTATCAAATTACACTCGATACGTTCGAAACCCACAACCAAACCTATGGGTATGAGCGACAAAGAGTTTAGGGCATATCGAGAGCAAGAGGAGTTTAATCCGCAGATTCCCAAGGCGTGGCTTCTTATGGGCAAAGCCGAATATTACAAAGCCGATTTTGTCGAAGCAATAGCTACTTTCAATTATATACTCCGACACTATCCCGAAAACCCTAATATTCTATACGGTGCACAACTCTGGAAACTACGTACTTATACCGATATGGGGTGGTTGCACGAGGCAGAGAGCCATTTTTCAAAAATAAAACCATCTAACATTCCTGCAAGTCTTCGCCCCACATATATGGCATTTGCCGCCAATCTGATGCTCAATCTCAAGAGATACCCCGAAGCTATCGATTACCTTAAAGAAGCTATCGACAAGGCTCCAAATAAATACGAAAAGGCAAGATTCGGTTTTGTGCTGGCACAGCTCTACGAAAGAGAGAAAAACAACGACAAGGCTCGCCATTACTACATCGAAGCACAACGCCTCGCAACCAATTACGAGATGATATTCAATGCTCGACTCAGAGCGGCAGCCCTCGAACGAAACACAAGAAAGTCTATTAAAACGCTGCAGCGTATGGCATTGTCGTCGAACAACAAACCATATTTAGATCAGATATATTATGCTATAGGTAACAAGTATCTGGACGACAGCAACTTCGACAAGGCTATAGAAAACTATAAGACGGCTATGGCTAAAAGTACCCGAAACGGTATCGACAAAGCTCAAGTGGCGCTACGTATTGCCGAGCTATATTACGATAAAAAAGAGTATATTCTATCGGGCTTATATTACGATTCGGTCATTGTAATTATGCCAAATACACACAAGGAGTACAAAAAAGCCGAGAATCGCTCTCAGACCCTGTCGGAATTGGCACAAAACTACAATACCGTACAGTTGCAAGACAGCCTGCTGCGTTTATCGGCGATGCCCGAGGCGGCACAACGAAATATAATCGACGAAATCATCAAGAAACTTATAGAGGCAGACAAAAAACGCGCCAAAGACTCCACCGATAGAGCTGCTTTGGAAGTAGCCGACAAGGCGGGAGGTATAAGCTTCGACCCTCTGAGTAGCAATATGATAGGGCGAGGCAGCAACGAATGGTATTTTTACAATACATCGTCGCTAAAACAAGGCAAAGCAGATTTCAAAAAACGTTGGGGCAATCGTCCGCTCGAAGATAGCTGGAACCGCCTGGTAAAGACACCTACAGCTAATAATATCGACGGCTCGGAAGCATCTGACGACTCAGATACCAATATTACCGCAGCCAAAGACTCATCGACGCAAGACAAATACAGCCCGGAATACTATCTGGCTCAGATACCTACGACCGAACAGTCGAAGCAGATAGCCAATCAGCTTATAGCAACGGCTCTATATAATATGGGTAATATCTTCTATACCAAGATGAACGACATCAATAGTGCCGATAGTACGTATCGAAATTTTCAAAGCCGTTTCCCAACCGACGAACGTAAAGCAGAGACGTATTTCATAGAGTATCAGATAAATGGCAAGTTGAATTTACCCGACGAACAGGAGGTATTCCGCCGTAAACTACTCACAGAATATCCTACGAGCAAATACGCTGTGATACTTGCAGATACAAACTACGCAAATAATGTACGTAAAATGCTTCTCGTACAAGATAGCCTATATCGTACTACATACGAGGCATATATAGGGGGCAATTTACAAAAGGTCAGAGACAATTATGCCTCTATGAACCAACACTTCCCGATGTCCGAACACTTGCCGAAGTTCGCTTTCCTCGATGCTCTGTCGGCAGCCAAGCTCGGACTTAAAGATACTATGGAGTCGCGCCTCGATACTATCATATTGAAATATCCCGATTCGGAGGTAACTCCTATAAGTAAAGATATATTGGCTCTTGTAAGGCAGGGACGTAAGCAACAGGCAGCGACACAAGTCACCGAGAATATAAATGAACGTCGTTCGCAAGAGGCTAAAAACGAAATAGATAGCATCAAGAAAGATGTCGAAAAATTTTCTAATAATATCGCCGAAAGGCACAATATACTGCTGATACCTACCAAAGCCGACAAAAAGATTATGAACGATATACTCTACGACCTTGCCGCCTACAACTTCAACAAATTCATGGTCAAAGACTTCGACTTCGACATACTCAAGCTCGGTCGCAAAGAGATATTGTTAATATCGGGTATGGATAGCCTCGAGGAAAGCAATTGGTACAAACGTCTTATAGAAACCGATAGCAATTTTGCAGGAAAGAACCTATTGAGTAACTTCGATGTAGTGATAATATCGGATACTAACCTGAGCCAGATAAAAACCGAAGAAAATCTCAGCAACTATCTGCAATTCAATAACGCAAATAAATAAAGTGAATAAAAAACGCATAAAAAAAGCGACCACTTATTTCCGAAAAAATAGGTGGTCGCTCTTTTATATTTTAAAATAGTATCAATTAGTCAAGTCTTTGAGACCTTCCATATCGAATGTAAGGGTGAAACGGAGAGTCTGGTCGAGCGGATTGTTTTGAGATACTCCGATAAGATATCCTACGTCGAGGCGGAATGCAGTCCATTTAAAGCCTGCTCCCATAGCGAAAAACTTACGATTACCTTTGTTTTGTGCTTCGTTGTGGTAACCGCCACGCAAAAAGAACTGTTCGTTGTAAGCATATTCGAGACCGGTAGAGAAGTTTATTTCTTGCATCTCTTCGCCGAAACCATTGGGAGCATCGCCAAAAGAGGAGAAAATACCCTGTACTACACCGATACTGTTATACTGTTCTTCGCTCATCAACCAAGTGTCGGGGTTTGATTGGTCGAAACCGTTTGTGTTTTTCGACCTACGCGATGGCACCATCAGTTTATTGAGGTCGAGGTTGATAGAGAGTCTGTTGTATTGGTCGAGAGGTATGAGGTACGAAGCTCCCAGCCCCAAATTTGTAGGCATAAAATTGCTTGTTGTACCTTTGTCGTAAGAAATTTTGGTACCGATATTGGAGATATTGAAGCCAAGACCTAACTTAGAGGTACCCGAAGATACTTCGATAGGCAAAGCATAATATCCGTTCACATCGGCGGCTACACCTATTCCTACGTGATAATTTTCTGTCTGTGCACTCAAATCGGACGATACGAAGCGTAGAGCCACACCCATCGAAAAGTTTTCGGCAAGACGTCTCGAGTATCCAAAGTCTAATGCCATTTCGTACGGTTTAGCCATACCGATACTTTTGCCCTGCATATTGGTAAGATTGATATTACCAAGCGAAAAATATCTCAACGAAGCACTCAATGTACCTGACTGTCCGCCAAGTTTATAATATCCGGCTAAATAAGCTAAGTCTATGTCGCTTACGATTTTCCTCAACCAAGGAGTGTAGCTAAAAGTAAGACCTCCATTGCTTTCCATCATAGCATATTTCGATGAATTCCAATACTGCGATGCCATAGTAGGCTCAGAGGCAATACCTATGTCTGCCATACCGCCACCAATAGCGTCGGGAGCTATACCCAACGAAGGAACACCTGTTATAAGGGGATTATAAACACTCAATATGTCTTCTTTTTTCTGGGCAAACGACAGAGTGGCTGCCATAGAAATCAATCCTAATAAAAAGACTTTCTTCATACTTTCAATTTTTATATGTATTTGATTTAAAATTATTTGTCTAAAAACTATAACACCGACAAGACAATAAAGCCGATAGTCGGAAACGATATTACTATCAGTGCAAAATTAATATTTTATTTTCAATACCAACGAGAAACCATATTTTTTTATTGTACGATGCATCCCATTTTGTTGTCTACGATAGGGTTATTCTATTGAACTATAAGTTTTATAGGTTTCGACGTACTTTTTTCGCCATCGGTAGATATGACAAGCCTTATAAAGTAAATGCCCCGATTTATAGGTATACGGTCGGCAACGAAATTCAGAGTCAGTTCGGTACGGTCGCCGAGCGAGGCTTGTTTCATGTGTTTGTCGGCTATGAATCTGCCTGTAACGTCGTATATTTGCAGTGTGGCATTCAGCGCTTTGTAGGGTCTGTCGTGCGTTATAAGTATATTTACGAAGTCTTTTGCCGGGTTCGGATAGACCGTTATCTGAGCGTCGATAGATGTCTGGTCTGTAACTTCGAACGTTATCTGTTTCGACGTCGAATTGTTTTGTAAATCCCACGCCCTAAACCACATATTATATACTCCTTTTTCGAGATTATCTATTTGATATTTAATCGTTCCCGACCGATAGTCGCCTAAGTTCGATTCGTAATAGTCGTTTAGTACAATCTCCTCTTTGTCGCCGACATTTTTTCTTAACACAATATCGTGCCCGATACCGCAACCTGTGGTATTGATGCCACTATTATCGTATAAATCGGCTATAAAAAGCGGAGAAGCATTTACCTTCTGTCCTTCTTTGAATGCGCGAGAATTGATAAACAACTGTACTTGAGGACCTTCGTTGTCGAACGGAGGATTTGGGTTTTCGCCTCCTATTATAAATTTCTCGAAACTGCCGTTTGCCTCTATACCTAAACCATTTTCGGTAGCGTAGTACACGATTCTTCCTTTTCCAAAATCGTATTTTATATCTTTGGGAACTAAAAACTTAACAGACCATTTGCCGTTGTCGATATATGTAGAGCCACGGAAAATAATATTCGGACGGTCTTTGTATTCGAATGGCGTACTGCCTTTGTCGTTTGCCAAAGTTTTTACTTTTTCGACCTTATCGAATATATTTATATAAAGTGCTCCGTTGTAGCCATTTATAATATTGCCCGAAAGATTGGCAATATGTCCGGATAGAGTAACTTCGCTCAGAGCCGAAATAGTATCGTATTGGGCTGTTATTGCTCTATGGTTGATGCTGTCGGTTACTACCTTTGCCTGATACGGATAGTTGAGTCGTAGCGATGGGTCGCCTAATAGAGTGAAAGAGAACTTGTTGTCGGATGCCGTCTGCTCGTTTTTTGCCTTACGAAGTATCTCGCCCATACTCAACGGGTTACCCGATGCGTCGGTATCGAATATATTATCCAAAAGATGATAGTTGAGGTCTGCGTTTGCACTTGCATATACGGTACGGGTAGTAGTTATCAGAGCCATAGTGCCTCCGACAGGGTTCCATATAAGCTGCTCGCCTCCCGAAGGGTCGAACTGGTCGTATGCCGAGAAGTCGCAAGTGGCGGTGATAAATATGGGGTATTTGTCGTTTACCATAGATGTTATTTTGTCGATATCCAATATATTCTCGTTAGACCATTGGATATGCGAACCGTGCCCCATATAGTTTATAAGCAATACACCTTGTCTTATATAGTTGTCTAAAATACTGTTTACCAGAGGGTAGCTCTCAGATGAAGCAGAAGTCTCTTGTTTGTAGGCATCGAAATAGAGCTTTTTTATCAGTATATCGTTATTTTCTCTCTGAGTGAAATTTGCGATACTGTCGCAGTCTCTGATATGGATATTGTTGTCGCCGTCGTCGGCAATGAATAGCATACGGTTTTTCCACTCTCCGTGAAGTTTGTTGTCGATATAGGCTATAGTCTTGTCGATGGCGGCTTTAGCTTGCTGCACGGTATATACGGGCAGACGTCCGATACCGATGTCGAGGCTTGCCGAAGGCGACATAGCAATATCGTTATCGTCGAGGTATCCGAAATAGTCGTCGGAAGTATATGCATGTATTTTATTTACAGAGTTATAGGCTTGGTAGGTGAGTAGTTTCCGATACTCGTCGCTACCGCTTATGATGCCACGATTGTCGTATATACCGTCGCCCAGAAGTAAAAGCCACTTTGGAGGTGTAGTGCCTTGAGTCTGAGAGCGGTCGTAAAACATCTTTACGAAACGACGATATGCCGTAGCATCGGGCGTACCACTCGAAAACTCATTGTATATGGCTTCGGCATCTGCCACATTGACCGAGATTCCCTCTTTCGCTCTATGATATTCTGCAAGTCGGTAGGCTTCTCCTAAAAAATCGCTGTGCGAAATGATAATCATATCTGCTTGAGACAGAGAGTGTAGACTCTGATTCTCGACTGTACCTACAATATTGGGCTTGGGGAATGTTTTCCGAGTCGATACCGCTACAAATTGGCGTAACTCATTGGTATTGGCTACAAAAGAGAGCTGTCTGCCACTGAGAGTAGTATTTGCCTTCGCTATATTGTTTCGGTCTGTAATATCCCATATCTCGGTATCGGCATCGGCGCCACTCAATACGAACTTAGACAACTGATTGAGCCCGATATAATCGACCGAACGAAAATATAACTCGTTGCCCGTCATACTCAGTTTCCGTTTGAAATTGATTTCGAAATAGTTGAGATAGGCTTCCAGAGACGGATTGGCAGAGGTGAGAGTTATGTTAAACGTATTTGTCGAGTTGGGTACGAAAGTTACGGTATCGTTTGTGGGCTCTAAGACTTGGTAGTTGTTGTCTGGGCGTCTTTTTAGAGGTATTGTCTTGATATTTACTCCATTGATGTTTACTTCGATATTGTTGTTGTATATGGTTTTATTAGCCATATCTACGAACATTTTTGCCTCAATACTCTCTATACCAGGTCGGTATATACTGAATGAATACGACGGCGTCTGCCGACTGAATTTTTCTCCGTAGAATACTCTACCTCCTTGTGCCTCGTTTTTTATCTCGCTCTCTTGCAGCAAATAGTCGTTGAACGATGTGACGGTAGATGCCACCATACCGCTCTCTTCGGGCATAGTCGGTATCTGCTTGGCACTCCCCGACTTAGAGGTAACAAAGTAATAGCCAAGGTCTGAGTAGTGGTTGCGGATATGTGAGAAAGTACCTTTCTCGCTATTGTAGCGCCATATTATATTTGCTTGAGCATAGAAGAGTATGTGGTCGCCCTCGTTGAATATTCCGTCGGCTCCTTTACGGATATCGATAGGTACTTCGGGCAGGTCGTCGATGTATGGTGTAGAAAAATCTTCGCTCAGTAGCCCACCGCCATAGCCGTATATACGCACATTTTGCGGTTCGATTCCCATCGCTTTTATATCTTCGTACGATAGAGAGTATATGCCGCTGTGGTCTACCGATATTTTTACCCATTTCCCCGTAGCCAATACCGACTGCGAAGTATAACGTCTTCCGTCGTTTGTCTGTGCTGCAGCCGAAACGGTAGAAAGCAGCATTATAGCCAAAAATATCTTTTTTATACTGTTTACTATGATGTACATAATCAATATTATATCTAGCTCGTTGTGGCTAATGTCGTTGATAATCTGTTTATTTGACAACAAAATCGAACATCAGACGATTGCCTATGAATCCTTGCAGGCGGTCGCCGATATGTACTCTTCCTACTCCTGCGGGAGTACCTGTGTATATCAAGTCGCCTATTTTCAATGTGATATACTTGCTGATGTGTGATATGATTCGGTCTATCGAAAAAATCATATCCGAAGCCGAAGCCGATTGTACGACATTGCCATTGACTGATAAAGAGAAGTTTAGCTCATCGTCTACCGACGATATATCTATAAAATCGCTTATTGCAGCCGAATTATCGAATGCCTTTGACACCTCCCAAGGAGCACCTTGCCGACGACAGGCAGCCTGCAAGTCGCGTGCCGTAAAATCGACTCCCAAAGCTATCTCCGAATAGTATCGGTGTGCAAACTTTTCGCTGATATTCTTACCGATACGCCCAATACGATATACAAGCTCGCACTCATACTCTATCTGCTCGGAGAAGTCGGGCAAGAAAAAAGGCTTGTTTTCTCGTAACAATGCGGTATCGGGTTTGAGGAAAAATATCGGATTATCGAGCATTGTAGTGCGATTCATCTCGGAATTATGCTCGCAGTAGTTCCAACCGACACATATAATCTTCATTTCTTTGAAAAACAGTATATTTATTTGATATACAGCGATTAGTCGTTGCTCATATTGAACTTCACTACATAGATACCACCCCTAAACTCCGGAAACTCTTGTAAAAGTACGTTTTTTAGGGCTTGAGCCTCTTCTGCCGATTCGAACTGACCGACACGTACTTTCCAGAAAGGAGCATGCCGCTCGGCTCTGACATATTCGTTAGGTATACGCTCTTTTATCTTGTTTTCTATCTGGAAAGCCATATCTTTTGCCGTAATGGAATTGTCGGAAAAAACCTGTACACTCCAACCTCGCGACAAATTAGAGTTAGATTCGGTCGTCGAGGGCGGTTGCCGTAGCAAAGCTTCGGTTATCTCACTGTCTTGATATACAGTTACTTTTGCTTCGGTCTTGCTATCTGCCTGCTGTAGGTCGTCTAAGATATTCGACTGAGAATAAGCAGATAATACTATAGCAACCTGCAATACCACAAGGCTAAACGCTCTGTATATACTATTGATATTCTTCGTTTTAATAATATTCATCGTTAAAAATACATTTTATTATTATTCACTATGTCTCGTACCTGTATGAGGTCTATTTTAGTTTTTCGAAAAAATCGTAAATCACTATACCTGCTGCCACACTTACATTAAGAGAGTGTTTCGTGCCTGCCTGCGGTATCTCTATACTGTACCGACAGGCATCGATTGTAGGTTGCCCTACTCCAAATACCTCGTTGCCAAAGACTACGACATAACGGTTAGATTTGTCGATATCGAAATGGTTTAAGGCGACACTTTGCTCTGTCTGCTCGATGGCAATAGGGATATAACCTTCGTTTGCAAGCCTCTCGACGACATCTCTCGAATCGTCGGCATATTGCCACTCTACCGAATACTCCGCTCCCAAAGCCGATTTGTGTATTTCGTTGTGCGGTGGAGTAGCTGTTATTCCGCAGAGTATCACCTTTTCGACACGGAAAGCATCGGCAGTACGAAAGACAGAGCCTATATTGTGCATACTGCGGACATTATCGAGCAATACTACCAAAGGTATTTTGGGAATATCTCGATATTCGTCTATCGATACTCTGACTATCTCTTCCGTATTCAGTTTTCTATTCATTGCAGCCAATTGGACTACAAAG
This sequence comes from Porphyromonadaceae bacterium, assembly GCA_905372135.1. Taxonomy (GTDB): domain Bacteria; phylum Bacteroidota; class Bacteroidia; order Bacteroidales; family Paludibacteraceae; genus F0058. The sequence continues at coordinate 9,876 of CAJPNS010000026.1, forward strand.
TTAATCGAATTTTGAAAAAAGTAGTAATTTTGAAATCCAAAAAAATCATATCAATAATGTTTTTACCACATCATCTTTCGAGGCGTTACACAGACGACAATCGTACCGCATTAGAGGCACAGCGAGCTGCTCACGAGATTTCGCAAGCCCCGATAGTATTCCAAGTAAGCCGTCTGATGATAAAATTCGGTATTCTACAGATGCTATCCGACTCACGAGACGGGCTTACGATAGACGAGATTGCCAGTAAGAGCCGACTTTCGGTCTATGCCGTCAAGGTACTGCTCGAGTCGTCGATGTCGATAGGTACGGTATTATACGACAACGATAAGTTTGTGTGTTCGAAGACGGGATGGTTCCTTCTGAACGACCCTTCGGTACGAGTGAATATGGATTTCAATCACGATGTCAACTATCTCGGTATGTTCCACTTAGAAGAGGCTTTGCTAAGTGGGAAACCTGCCGGTCTCAGCGTATTCGGCGATTGGAGCACGCTCTACGAGGGACTGTCGAGCTTGCCCGAGAAGGTACAAAAATCGTGGTTCGGTTTCGACCACTACTACAGCGACGGTTCGTTTGCCGATGCGTTCAAGGTGGTTTTCGAAGACAGACCCAAGCGCCTGCTCGATGTCGGTGGCAATACGGGGAAATGGGCTTTGTATTGCGTCGGACACGATAGCGAGGTAGAGATAACTATTATGGACCTGCCTCAGCAGATAGAGCTTATGAAAAGCAATATCGCTTCTGCTGCGGGAGTCGATAGGATACAAGGGTATGGCTGCAATATGCTGAGCGAAGATACGGTGTTTCCGACGGGATTCGATGTCGTGTGGTTCAGCCAGTTTCTCGACTGTTTTTCGGAGACGGAGATAGTAAGTATTCTAAAACGGGCGGCAAAAGCTCTGAGTCCGGATGCTAAAATATACATAATGGAGACCTTATGGGACAGGCAGAAGTTCGAGACGGCTTCGTATGTACTCACTCAGACAAGTGTCTACTTCACTGCAATGGCAAACGGCAATAGCAAGATGTATCATTCGCAAGACTTTATAAGTCTTGTAGAGCAGGCAGGTCTCAAAGTCGAGAGAATACACGACAATATCGGCACAGGACATACAATTCTGCGTTGTAGTGTAAAATAATCCCCCCGACATAAAGCGATGAAATTCGAAGATATAGACGTAGGGCAGTTGATACCTCAGAAAGAGCCTTTTGTAATGGTCGATAAGCTGTTGTATTGTGACGAAACTACTACCAAGACTGCTCTTACGATAAAAGCGGATAATATTTTCGTCGATGGCGGTATGCTCTCTCGGGCGGGAATATTGGAGAATGTAGCTCAGACTTGTGCTACACGAATAGGGTATCTCACTATCGATAAGCCTGTAAGAATCGGCTTCATAGGGGCGATAAACAATTTCTCGTTCTCTGATGTATATGTCGCTATCGGCGACTGCCTATCGACCGAGATAGTAACTGCCGCAGAAGTAGGAAATATCACACAGGTCGATGCCACGGTGATGTGCCACGACAGGTTGGTAGCAAAAGGCAATATGAAAGTAGCTCTAATGAACGAACAATAAATATCTCGCAATGAACCGTTTGACATGCCAAAAGGAGTTTGATATACGATTCAGTGAAGTAGATTCGATGGGAATCGTATGGCACGGCTCGTACTCGTTGTATTTCGAAGATGCTCGCGAAGAATTCGGGCGGCAGTACAATATCGAATATCTCTATATCTTCGAGCAAGGTTTTTATGCTCCAATCGTAGAGTTGCACATCGAGTACAAAAATCCGTTAAGGTACAAAGACCGTGCGCGTATCGAAATATCTTACCGCCATACGGAGGCGGCAAAACTCATTTTCGACTATAAAATATTCAATGCCGACAGTGGCAAACTATCGGCTACCGGATATTCGGTACAAGTATTTCTCGATAGAGATTTCAATCTTATGTGGGACGTACCTGCATTTATACGACAATGGAGAGAAAAGTATCTGTAATGCATCATATGTTAAGTAACAACGCATCGGTATGTACATCGTCGGAACAAACATAATATCTTCTTTGGGATTCGATACGAAAGAAAACTTCAGACATATCGCCGAAGGTCTGTCGGGAGTGAAGCGCTACGAGGCGGGTACGCTCGATATGCCCGAGCCTTTCGTGGCTTCGCTTATCGACCGCCGTAGACTCGAAGACCATTTTTCGGGCATAGACAATAATAATATTGCTCGCGAAGCTACTCTGCTCGAAAAAGCGGCAATAGCCTCTATCACAGACGCCAATACGGAAGCCCGTATCGATCTGTCGAGCAGTAAGACACTGATATTGCTCTCTACGACCAAAGGCAACGTCGACAGCCTATCGGCACCCGACGGCTGCGGACATCTTCCTTTTCTTTGGCATTCGGCAAAGGTGGTCAATAGTTTTTTCGGCAATCCAAATAAGCCTCTGGTCGTATCCAATGCCTGTATTTCGGGAGTTGCCGCTCAAATAACGGCAAGCCGCGAACTTGTCGGGGGCGACTTCGAACACGTCGTAGTGGTAGGCGTCGATATGTTATCGAAGTTTATAGTATCGGGCTTTGCCTCTTTTAGAGCCTTGTCGGCTGAGTTGTGCCGACCGTTCGACAGGCATCGCTGCGGGCTCAATCTCGGCGAGGCTGCTGCTACTATTATTTTTTCCGCACACAAAGACCACTCACGCCGCACCATACGTTTCGTCGACGGAGCCATACGCAACGATGCTACACACATATCGGCTCCCTCACGTACCGCCGAAGGGCTAAGTAGAGCCCTGCAATACATTACATATAAGCACTCTATAGACGCCGATAGTCTCGCCTTTATCTCCGCACACGGCACTGCTACTCCCTACAACGACTCTATGGAGATAAACGCCGTATATCGGTCGCGACTCGAATCTGTACCTATCGGTTCTCTAAAAGCATACTTCGGACACACGCTCGGAGCGGCGGGGCTGTTGGAGACTATTATATCGTGCGAGGCTCTCGAAGCAGGTGTAGTGATACCCACACTCAACTGCACCGACGTGGAGTCGATACAACACGACGGTCGAACATTCTATCCGAACGTAACAAGCGCGATGCGGCACACCGACAAACGCTATTTCCTCAAGATGATATCGGGATTCGGCGGTGTCAATGCAGTAGCTCTTTATCACCTCGAGTCCAATCGGTAACCCACAATCCCCCTTCAACACCTCGTTCGGAGCGATTAAACATGGCTTATAATTTACTCCGGCAGTGCGGAGCGAATGAAGACAGAGAGTCGATTATGCTATCGACGATAGGCGGTTGAGAATCTCTTCGTATGCTTCGGATATCTTGCCTAAATCTTTACGGAAGCGGTCGCGGTCGAGACTTTCGAGCGTCTTTGTGTCCCACAAGCGTGTGGTATCGGGCGATATCTCGTCGGCAACGACAAGAGTGCCGTCGGCAGTGCGTCCGAATTCGAACTTAGCATCGACCAGAGTAACGCCTATCTGTGCGAAAATGCGTTGTAGAGTAGTGTTGAGTCTTGCTACTACGTCGTGTATCTCGGCAAGCTCTTCGTACGAACTCAGTCCGAGAGCTACGGCATGGTGTTCGTTGATGATGGGGTCTGCCAAGTCGTCGTTTTTGTAGGTGATTTCGTACACCGGGGTTGCCAGCTGCGTGCCTACCTTGAGCCCGAGCCGTTTAGCCATCGAGCCTGCGGCAATATTACGTACTATAAATTCGAGTTTTATGATTTGCCTTTTGCGGCGGCAGAGTTGGTCGCGGTCGCTGAGCCGTTTGACGAAATGCGTGTGGAAGCCCTCTTTCTCGAGCATACCATATATTATGGCCGATATTTTATTGTTCAAAACACCCTTGTTGGCTATCTGTGCCCGCTTTATACCGTTGTATGCCAAGGCGTCGTCTTTGTAGTGTACGACGATAAGGTCGGGGTCGTCGGTACCGAATATCTGTTTCGTTTTTCCCGTATAGAGTAGTTCGCCTTGCATATCGGTCAGATGCGTTTTGAGGTTAGATAATTCACTGCATTATCGAATATCTTTTGTTGCATATTGCCATAGATATTTTTGAAAAGATTGTTTTCGTATCGCTCAGAGTGTCCCATCTTGCCGAGTATCTGTCCGTTTTCTGATATCATACCTTCGATGGCATACATCGAGCCGTTTGGGTTGAAAGGTTCTTGCATAGTAACGTTGCCTTCGGGGTCGACATACTGAAAAGCTATCTGATTTCGCTCGAAAAGTTGTTTTGCGAGTCGGTCTGAAATCACTATTTTTCCTTCGCCGTGCGACATAGCCACCGAATGAATCTCTCCAATCTCAAACCCTGCCAACCACGGCGATGCTACCGAACTCACCCTTGTGCGTGCGATGAGCGATATATGTCTGTTGATATCGTTTCTGAAGAGTGTCGGCGACTCTTCGGTAACGCAGCCCAGCCGTCCGTAAGGCAGTAGTCCCGATTTGATGAGCGCTTGGAAGCCGTTGCATATACCGAGTATCAGCCCGCCTCTGTCGAGTAAGGCGTGTACCTGCTCGGTGATTTTAGCGTTGCCCAGTACATTGGCGATGAATTTACCGCTGCCGTCGGGTTCGTCGCCCGAGGAGAAGCCGCCCGATAGAGCCAAAATACTGCACTTCGATATCTTGGCACACATCTCGTCGATAGAAGCGACAATATCGTCGCTCGTAAGGTTTCTGAATACGGCAGTCGTAACTTCGGCTCCCGCTTTGGTAAAGGCTTTCGCCGTATCGTAGTCGCAATTGGTGCCCGTGAATACGGGTAAGAAAGCGATAGGTTTGTTGTTGGTAGACATATACGAATGTATTGGTATTGTTGTTTGTCGTCGGTGCGAATCAATAAAATAACATTATCGGCTTCGGTACGGCAAAATTACAACTTTATTTTCAGAAATGAAAAAAACAGCGGCTGCCTTTTGTTGTCGGGCAACCGCTGCATCTAATTATTAACAATGTTGAAACTAAAATGTCAATCCTTCGATAATGCCGTCGTCTACTATATTCGGCATCGTTACTTCGAGGTTTGGCGTACGGTTCATCTCGCGTTCGATAGCGAACATAGCACCTCTATTGCGCGCCCAGCTGCGACGGGCAATACCGTTGTTTACGTCCCAGAGGAGCATATTCTTCAGCCGTCTGTCGCTGTCTGCAGAGCCGTCGATAACCATACCGAAGCCACCGTTTATTACTTCGCCCCAGCCGACGCCGCCACCGTTGTGTATCGACACCCACGTTGCTCCGCGGAAGCTGTCGCCGATACAGTTCTGAACAGCCATATCGGCAGTGAACGACGAACCGTCGTATATGTTCGATGTCTCGCGGTACGGAGAGTCGGTGCCCGACACATCGTGGTGGTCTCTGCCAAGGACTATCGGAGCCGATATTTCGCCGCTCTTGATAGCCTTGTTGAAGGCTTCGGCTATCCGTGTACGTCCTTCGGAGTCGGCATACAGGATACGTGCCTGCGAACCTACCACGAGACGGTTTTTGTTTGCCTCACGTACCCAATGGATATTATCTTTTATCTGATTGGCTATTTCGGCAGGAGCCGTACGTAGTATCTCTTCTTGTACTTCGGTAGCGATACGGTCTGTAACGGCAAGGTCTTCGGGCTTACACGAGGTACACACCCAGCGGAAAGGACCGAAACCGTAGTCGAAAAACATAGGTCCCATAATATCCTGCACATACGACGGGTATTTGAACTTATCGCCTTTCATTATATCGGCACCCGCACGCGACGATTCGAGAAGGAAAGCGTTGCCATAGTCGAAGAAGTACATTCCTCGCTCGGCAATCTTATTTATTGCCGTCACCTGACGACGCAGAGACTCCTGCACCGCTTTCTTGAACTCCTCGGGGCGTTCTGCCATCATACGGTTCGACTCTTCGTAAGAGTAACCCACAGGATAGTACCCGCCTGCCCAAGGGTTGTGCAGCGATGTCTGGTCTGAGCCGAGGTCGACGGCAACGTTTTGCTCGGCAAGCTTCTCCCACAAATCTACAACATTGCCCTGATAAGCAAACGAGACAGCCTCTTTCTTAGCCTGTGCTTCACGTACGCGTGCAATAAGTTTGTCGAGGTCGGTATGGATTTCGTCGACCCAACCTTGGTCGAAGCGTTTCTTGACCACCTTAGGATTGATTTCGGCAACGACCGATACCACTCCCGAAATATTACCTGCCTTGGGCTGAGCTCCCGACATACCTCCCAAGCCAGAGGAGACGAACAACATACCGTGTATGTCGGTCTCGCCGGCTTTGAGTCGCATACGGGCTGCATTCATCACGGTAATTGTAGTACCGTGCACTATACCCTGAGGTCCGATGTACATATACGAACCTGCCGTCATCTGTCCGTACTGCGATACTCCCAGAGCGTTGAACTTTTCCCAGTCGTCCTGCTTCGAGTAGTTAGGTATCACCATACCGTTGGTAACGACCACACGCGGAGCATCTTTGTGTGAAGGGAAAAGCCCCATCGGGTGTCCCGAATACATTACGAGTGTCTGCTCGTCGGTCATCTTTGCCAAATACTGCATCGTGAGGCGATACTGAGCCCAGTTTTGGAAAACTGCTCCGTTGCCGCCGTAGGTTATTAGTTCGTGAGGATGCTGAGCCACTGCATAATCGAGGTTGTTGTTTATCATCAGCATAATAGCTGCTGCCTGACGGCTGCGGGCAGGATACTCGTCGATGTTTCGTGCCTTCATCTCGTAGTCGGGGCGGAGACGATACATATAGATTCTGCCGTAACGTTTGAGTTCGTCGGCAAACTCTGCTGCGAGCTCTTTGTGGTGTTTGGTAGGAAAATATCGCAATGCATTGCGGATAGCCAAACGTTTTTCTGCTTCCGACAAGATCTCTTTACGTTTAGGAGCGTGATTGATACTCGGGTCGTACTCTTTCTTGGGAGGCAATACATCGGGTATTCCCTCAAGAATCTGTTTTTGAAAATCGGTCATAACAATATAATAATGTTATATGTGTTTTTTTTATTTCCACCTATACTGTGTCAGGCGGTTTTCAGATTTAGTATCTTACGTGCTTCGGCGGGCGATGCTATGTCTCTGCCGAGTTCGCGAGAGAGGCGTACGACTTTTTCTACAAGTTCGCCGTTCGATTTTGCCAACACGCCACGCGAGATATAGAGGTTGTCTTCGAATCCTACGCGTACGTTGCCGCCCATTACGATAGTAGGAGCAGCAAGGGTAAAGGCACTGCGACCTATACCTGTCGATGTCCAAGTGGAGCCCGACGGGATATTACGCACTAACCAAACGAGGTTCTCTACTGTGGCGGGAGTACAACCGGGTACGCCCAGCACGAAGTTGAACTGCATAGGATCCCCCGGCACTTCGCCTTTGGCAGCCATTCGGAGAATGGTATCGAGGTGTCCCATCTCGAAACACTCGTATTCGGGTTTGATATTGTTCTCTATCATACGTTTGCCGAAGGCACGCATCATAGGCATAGTGTTTTCGAATACGTCGTCGCCGAAGTTGCAGGTGCCGCAGTCGAGCGTAGCCATTTCGGGGAAGAGTTCGGTCGGTTGCATGCGTTCTTCGGCTGTCATACCGACGGCACCGCCTGTCGACGGTATCAGTATCACATCGGGGCAGACCTTACGCACGGCATCGATACATACTTTGAAACGTTCTTTGCTCTGCGTTGGAGTGCCGTCGTCTTCTCGAACGTGTATATGAACCACGGCAGCACCGGCGTCGTAAGCCGATTTGGCTTCACGCACAATCTCTTCGACAGTGTACGGTACGGCGGGGTTTTGTTCCTTCATCACCTCTGCACCGCAGATAGCGGCGGTTATTATCAATTTTTCCATAACTTACTCAATGCTTTATTCTTTGACAATCTTTGGGTACTACACAAGTGCCTGTGGCACGGCAAACAACGATAGGTTCTGCCAGTACATCGGCAGCCGATGCCGATATATCGGTACGCGGAGCTATTACCTTGCGGGCTTCGAACTTCATCTTACGGCTGCTATTGCCTACACTTGTGATTTCGCCTACCGCCTCTATGTAGTCGCCCGCAAACACAGGTGCCAGAAACTCTACGTTGTCGTAAGCACAGAAGAGACCTTCGTCTCCGTCGTTGATAATCAAAAGTTCGGTAGCGACATCGCCAAAGAGTTGCAGCATTTTTGCTCCGTCTACCAAATTACCGCCATAGTGGGCGTCGTGCGAAGACATTCGCATCCTGATAAGTGATTTTGTCATAAGATATTCTGTTTTTATTAATTTATTTACTTCTCTATTGATTATTGTTTTTTTACGATGAAATCCACCAGAATCGACTGTGTGTGGACATCTTCGGGTTTTATCGAGCCTATGGGTACAATCTCCTCTACTTCGGCTATCACTAAGTCGGCAGCCATAGCCATCATCGGGTTGAAGTTGCGGAAGGTGCCTTCGTAATACAGATTACCCGCTTCGTCGGCACGGGTGGCACCGAGTAGGGCTACGTCGGCACGTATGGGTTTCTCCAGAAGGTATGTCTTGCCGTAGACTTCGATTTTTTGTTTTCCTTCCTCTATAAGTGTGCCGAGCCCAGTCGGAGTGAGTACTCCGCCAAGTCCCATACCGCCACACCTGATACGTTCGATGAAGGTGCCTTGCGGCGAAAACTCGACCTCGAGGTCTCCGCTCTCGTACTGAGCCTGCGAGATGGGATTAGCTCCCAGATACGAGGTTATTAACTTTTTGACCTGCCTCTTTTCGAACATCAATCCGTGTCCTCTGTCGGGGAATGTGGTGTCGTTGCAGATGATAGTGAGGTCTTTCACATTGCTTTTGGCAAGCTCTTGCCATACGCTGATAGCCGAACCGGTCGACAAAAATCCGGCTGCCATAATAGACATTCCGTCCTTGATTTTCGCTGCCGCTTCCGAAGGTGTCAGTATTGGTTTCATAAAACTTTATTTACTCTCTTTTTTTATTACAATTGATTCTATAAATTAGAGTGCAAATTTACATCTATTTTTTGGAAGTAACAAACCCAATATTGTATCGGAGTGCATACAGCGGTGATGGAATTTTGTGTAAGTTTGTATGAAATTTATTATTACAGCATAAACAATGAAGATATTTACAGACAGACAGCATTCGGAGTGGGACAGATACACTATGGAACACGAGCCTATTGCCTCGATAGACCTTATGGAGCGTGCTGCCCATAGGCTTTCCGACGCACTGTGTCGGTATGTGCCGCAGGGTGCAAAGCTTACTTTTTTCGTGGGTAAGGGCAACAACGGCGGCGATGGACTGGCTATGGCTCGTCTTCTGAGCTGTCGAGGCTACGTGTGCCGTGTGGTGCTACTTATGCCTGATAGCCTCAACGACAACTGCCGTATCAATCTCGGTCGGTTGCCGCAGAGTGTCGCTGTGGGGTACGACCTATGCAGTATCGGCAGCAACGACGAGATACTTGTCGATGCCATACTCGGCTCCGGCTTCGTGGGCGAGGCGAGTCGAGAGATATTGGAGGCGGTGCATTATATCAATTCGTTGCCGAATTATACGGTATCTATCGACTTGCCGTCGGCTATGCATACCGAGTTTGGCAATAGATATGCCGATGTGGT
>CAJPNS010000027.1 GCA_905372135.1 Porphyromonadaceae bacterium
AGAATTAGTATTTACGTTGAAGCGTGTAATCGTTGAAGCATTGAAATGTTTTTTTGGGGGTGTTGAAAATATAGGGCGGGAATAAAAAAGGGACGAAAAATCATCCGCCCCTACATTTTTACATTATTGCCTTATTACATTATTTCTCTTCTTCCTCTTTTTTGAATGGGAAAAGTTTGTCGATACCTATTATTACGAAATAAAACAGCGTCATAAAAACGAACACTCCCGCAATACCGATACCCGATATTTCCAATGCTTTATAAAAATCTGCACTCATAACAATTACATTTTTTTACATATTAAACAATAAATACATTTAAGCGAACAGCGGTACGAGCAACAATATAAGACCGCCGACTATGACCGAGCCTATCTGTCCGCCGACGTTGGCACTGATGGCAGGCATAAGCAGGTAGTTGTGTTTGTCTTCTTTGAGCCCCATTCCGTGTATTACGCGAGCCGACATCGGGAAAGCCGATATGCCGCAAGCCCCTATCATAGGATTAATCTTTTTGTCTTTCGACATAAAACGATTTATCAGTTTGGCAAAAAGTACACCGCCGGCGGTATCGAACACGAAAGCGACGATGCCGAGCCCGAGTATCATAAGTGTACTCAGTTGTACGAATTTCTCGCCCGTCATAGTGCTTGCGATAGTGATACCGAGCAGTATGGTGACGAGGTTTGCAAGTTCTTTCTGTGCCGTCTGCGACAGGCTGTTGAGCACACCGCACTCGCGGATAAGGTTGCCGAACATAAGGAAGCCTATCAGAGCCAGCGACGAAGGAGCGATAAGCCCCGCCAGCACGGTAACGGCGATAGGGAATATTATGAGAGCCGTGCGTGACGCCCGCTTGTTGGCATCGAACTTCATACGTATTTTACGTTCTTTCTCCGACGTGAGTGCTTTGATAACGGGCGGTTGTATTATCGGCACCAGAGCCATATACGAATATGCCGCCACAGAGATAGGTCCCAGCAGGTCGCGAGCCATCTGCGTAGCTACTATTATCGACGTAGGTCCGTCGGCAGCTCCGATGATACCGATAGAAGCCGCCTGTTTGATGTCGAAGCCCATCAGTGTGGCAAGCACCATCGTCATAAAAATACCGAACTGTGCCGCCGCTCCGAAAAGCAACAGTATCGGTCGCTGAAAGAGTGGCGAGAAATCTATCATCGCTCCGATAGCCACGAATATCAGTAGCGGGAACACCTCTGTTATAATACCGGCGTCGAAGAATACGTTGAGCGGTCCTAAGACTTCGCCCTGTGTGAGCACAGCCGAAAACGGTATGTTTACCAATATCGTGCCGAACCCTATCGGAAGCAGTAGCGTCGGTTCGTACTGCTTTCGTATCGCCAGAAAAATCAGTGTGAGCCCTATGGCTATCATCACCATATTTTTCCAAGACATTCCTGCAATAGCAGGCAATAACTGTTGAAAATCCATATCGTTTATTATAATTATATTTGTTTAAAGTCTTGATTATTCGCTTTGTGTCGCCGATGTGTCTTTTGCCTCTTTTATTTCTTTTATCTCCTTTTTGAGCTTCTTTATCTTGTGAGTGTCGGCAATGATGATAGACATCAATACAGACAGCGTCAGCGTACCGATGATTACTGCCAGCGATATCCACGAATGTGAGGCGAAAAACTCCTCTATGGGCGAAAAAGCACACAGCAACATCTTGACCCCGATAAAGAATAGGATAAAGCTCACACCGTGTTTGAGGAAACGGAACATACCCATTATTCCTTTTAGGGCAAAAAACAACGATATAAGCCCCATCACGGCAAAGACATTGGAGGTAACCGCCAAGAAGTTCTCCTCCGACGCCGAGAGTATACCCGAACCTCCCTCTTTGATGACGCCTATGATGGCAGGTATGGAGTCTACCGCAAACAGTACGTCGGTAGAACCAATCACCAGAAACACGAGGAATACCATAGTGATGTGCAACTTACCGTTTATTCGGGCAAAAAAGTGACTCGCCTCGGTATCGGGGTCTACCGGAAATACCTTCGACGCCGCCTTGTAGAGGAAGTTGGACTTGGGGTCTACCTGGTCGTCTTCGCCTGCAAAAGCCATTTTGTATGCCGTCCATAGCAGTATCACCCCGAAGATGTATATAATCCAATGAAACCGCTGCACTAAACCCATTCCCAGCAAGATAAACAATATCCTCAGCACGATGGATAACAATATGCCCAGATGCAGCAGACGCGGCTGATTCTTTTGGCTTACGCCCATCAGCGAAAATATCATTATAAAAACAAACAGGTTATCGACCGAAAGCGAATACTCTGTCAGATAACCTGCCAAAAACTTGATACCCATCGTGTGGGCAGTATTGCCTGCGGTGTCGGGATTCTGTGGGAAAAAGAAAAACAACGATGCACCGAACAGCAGTGCTATCGAAATCCATATCCCCGTCCAACCCAGCGAAGCCTTTACGCTTACAGTACCTTTCCTGTGGTCTGTAACATACATATCTATTATAAATACAGTTATAAAAATGGCTATAAATATCAGCCAGTACAATAACATCGTGCTCATATAAATTTGATTGATTTATGCTTTTGAGAAATATACAAATTGCCGTTTCCGAAAAAACGATGCAAAGTTATATTTTTTTCCTTATAAACGCAAAATGTAATCTGTCGATTTCCGTACCGAATAGCCGAGGAATAGATTGCCGAAGTATATTTATTTGTGTATATGGTAGATATTGTATATATTTGCACTCCAATTCAAAAAAACGATACGATATTATGGCAGTAGCAACGTTAGATAAAAAACGTAAACTCATCGACATCAAGCTCGATACCTTTCGGTCGTTGTCTGAGGTCGCTGCCCGTAGTGGCACGAGCCTGAAACAACTCATCGAAAATATCTTAGACAATACCGCCGAAAACTACGATGATTACGACAAGACGGAGATGTCTCGATGGGAATACTTCGCAAAAATAGATAGAGCAAGAAACGAAAAGGGCAGGACTATAAGCGTCGAAGAATTCGAAGATAAATATCTATGAATACCGACAAAGAGTTTTCTCTACAAGAGACTGATACTTTTGCCTACGATATGGTGCTTCATAAAAAATCGGGACAAAAGAAAACAATAAAGAAAATAGCTGCTTTCTTGCGAGAACTAAAAACATGTCCTACTACAGGAACAGGACAGGTAGAGCCCCTTTCCAACTATGGAGTACGTTCTGTGTGGTCAAGAAGAATCGATAAAAAACATCGCCTGATTTACGAGGTTTTCGAAGAAGAAAAAATTGTAAAATTGCTGTCTGCTTGGGGGCATTATAACGACAAATAGCTATTTTAACTAAACCAATGATACATAAGAGATAATACAATGTTGTCTATGTACCGAATAAACTATTTGCCATATCTCTGATATAGTGTCATCCGATACAAAGATTTTTTGTAATTTTGTCGCTCGTAATTTGTGGGTAAATAAATTCATTATTATATATAAAAACTAATATCATAAAAAGACTTATGCAAAAGAAAGGAAACAAATACGGCACACACCGTGTAATCGAACCCAAAGGCGTCCTGCCACAGCCGGCAAACAAGATCGACAATAATATGGACGAGATTTACGACAACGAAATCCTAATCGACGTACAGACTCTCAACATCGACTCGGCTTCTTTTACCGACATCTCGACTCGTGCCGGTGGCGACCACGAAAAGATAAAAGAGATAATGTTCGACATCGTGGCAAAACAGGGTAAACACCGCAATCCTTGGACAGGTTCGGGCGGTATGTTGCTCGGTACCGTAGAGAAAATAGGCGATGCTCTAAAGGGTAAAATAGACCTGAAAGAGGGCGACAAAATAGCTACTCTCGTATCGCTGTCGCTCACTCCGCTCCGTATCGACAAAATTAAAGAGATACGTGCCGATGTCGACCAAGTGGATATCGACGGTAAGGCTATCCTTTTCGAAAGCGGTATATACGCAAAGATTCCTACCGATATGCCCGAAAAACTCGCTCTGTCGGCTCTCGACGTTGCAGGCGCTCCCGCTCAGACAGCCAAGCTTTGCAAGCCGGGCGATACGGTTCTCATCATCGGAGCAGGCGGTAAGTCGGGTATGCTTTGCTGCTACGAAGCAAAAAAACGCGTAGGCGTTACGGGTAAAGTCATTGGTATGACACACAGCCCGAAATCGACCGAACGTCTTCAGAAGCTCGGTTTCTGCGATGTAGTCTTCTCTGGAAATGCTACCGACCCAGTATCGACTATGGAGAAAATAAGCGAACTTACAGGAGGTAAGATGGCCGATATTACTATCAACAATGTAAATATCCCCGATACCGAGATGACTTCGGTGCTCTGTACCAAAAACGACGGTATAGTATATTTCTTCTCGATGGCTACCAGCTTTACCAAAGCCGCTCTCGGTGCGGAAGGTGTCGGCTCCGACGTTACTATGATTGTAGGTAACGGCTATACAAAAGGACACGCCGAGATTACTCTACAAGAGTTGCGTGAAAACGCCGAACTTCGTAAAATATTCGAAGAACTTTACGCTTAATGCGATATTCGGATAAAAACCTGATACGTCGTAATCGACGTGTTAGGTTTTTTACAAAAACCATTTATTATACAAAAAGAAAGTTGATAAATTAAATCTAATGAGATGAACGAGAATGCAAAAAGGATGTTTCCCGAGGTAACCGACGAACAGTGGAACAATTGGCACTGGCAGGTTCAGAATCGAATAGAGACATTGGAACAATTGAAAAAATATATAAAACTCACGACCGAAGAAGAGAATGGCGTAAAAGAGAGTCTGAAAACTCTAAGAATGGCTATTACTCCCTATTATCTGAGCCTTATCGACCAGAGCAATCCCAACTGTCCTGTGCGTAAACAGGCTATACCTACTCACGCCGAGACACATCATTCGGCAGCCGACCTGCTCGACCCTCTGCACGAAGACGGTGACTCGCCTGCACCGGGGCTCACGCATCGTTACCCCGACCGTGTGTTGCTGCTTGTAACCGATATGTGTTCGATGTATTGCCGCCACTGCACGCGTCGTCGTTTTGCAGGACAGACCGATAGCTCTTCTTCGAAAGATGATATCAGCAAAGCAATCGACTATATCGCCCGTACTCCGCAGGTACGCGACGTATTGCTGTCGGGCGGCGATGCTCTGATGATATCCGACAGCCGCTTGGAAAGCATCATATCGAGGCTCAGAGAGATACCGCACGTAGAGATAATACGTATCGGTACCCGTACGCCTGTCGTTTGCCCGCAACGCATAACGGACGATTTGGTTAATATGCTCAAGAAATATCACCCTATCTGGCTCAATACACACTTCAACCATCCGCAAGAGGTTACCGAAAAGTCTATCGCAGCGTGCGAACGTATGGCGAATGCAGGTATACCGCTCGGCAACCAGAGCGTACTTCTACGCGGAGTGAACGACTGCGTGCCGACGATGAAAAAACTTGTACATCAACTTGTGAAGATGCGTGTACGTCCGTATTATATCTATCAGTGCGACTTATCGATGGGCTTGGAACACTTCCGCACTCCCGTATCGAAAGGTATAGAGATTATCGAGAACCTCAGAGGACACACCTCGGGCTATGCCGTGCCTACATTCGTGGTAGATGCTCCGGGCGGAGGCGGCAAAACTCCCGTTATGCCCAATTACGTCATATCGCAGGGACCGCACAAGGTGATACTCCGAAACTTCGAAGGGGTAATAACGACCTACTCCGAACCCGACGACTATCAAGACTGCCAATGCGAAGAGTGTAAGAAGTATCGTACTCAGGGAGTTGCCTCTCTGATAAACGGACAAACCTTGGCACTCGAACCGGAAGGTCTGGAGCGTAAAAAACGTACTCATCATTGATGCACAAAGCTTAATAATGATACAATATGAAGAGGCGTATGGTATTTATTACTATACGTCTCTTTTCGTCTCTATATTAATTAAATAATTAGTACTTTTGTACCACAATCCAAGAGAAGAAAGTAAAATATGCTTAGTGTAAAAATATTCGTATTTAATCCTTTTATGGAAAATACCCTCGTCGTATACGACGACCATACGCGAGAAGCTGCTATCGTCGACTGCGGATGTCTGTACGATACGGAGCGTAACGAACTCAAAAAGTTCATTGCCGACAACAATCTCGTTATAAAGTATCTGCTCAATACGCATCTTCATCTCGACCACCAATTTGGTAACGCTTGGGCTGCAGCCGAGTATGGCGTATTGCCTCTTGCTCACCGCAACGACGAGAAACTCATCGACAACCTGCCGTCGCAGGCTATGTTGTTTGGCATTCCCGACTCTGTCGACGCGCAGCCGCTTGGCGGATATATAGCCGAGGGCGACGAAATAACAATCGGCAGTTCTAAGCTAAAAGCGATATTCGTACCCGGACATTCGGCTGGTAGCTTATGCTTCTACTCCGCCTCCGACGGCATATTGATAGTAGGCGATGTGCTATTTGCCGGATCTATCGGGCGGACAGACCTGCCCGGCGGTGATTTCGACCTTCTTACAAACGGTATACGAGAAAAACTCTTTACTCTCCCTCTCGACACTAAGGTATACCCCGGACACGGACCTACAACATCTATCGATAGAGAAATAAATAGCAATCCTTTTTTCTGATACAAATGAATATTTATAAAAACGTTGCCGTAATATCGGGATTAGACCCTCATCGCTCTATACTGCAAGACAAACTATTGCGTTTCTTTTCCGATAAAAACGAGAAAAGCCTTATCGTAGAGGGCAGACCCTCTAACGACATATCGTTCCGACAACAAGGGAATGTCGATATAGTATCGCATCTCGACGATAGCGATTTGGCGTTTGTAATCCAGAATGCCGATAATATATATTGTCGTAGTGGTTATTCGACACTGATGGATTTGTATGCTTTGGGCATAAATCGGGCTACGCTCATCCCCACACCAGGGCAGACAGAGCAAGAGTACTTAGCTAAGTACTTCGCTCAGAAAGGTTTCGATGTGATGATGCAATGGGAGATTTAGGCTAAAAAAATACTATACCAACACACGCCCTATCGTAAAGCAACTGTATAAAATACGTCGCTGTGGGCAAAAAAAAGAATAGGCTATGTATGGTATCCACCATAGCCTATTCTACAACAAAACATTACAGTTATTTATTATACACTAACAATCTACTCTTTACCTTCTTGGTCCTCAGTTTTCTCTTTGGCTTTCGAGCGAGTCTTTTTGGGTGCTTCTTGAGCCTTGAGCATATCGTCTTTTGCCTCGGAAATCATCTGGTCTTTTAATTCCGATAAAGCCTCGATATCACCTAATGTAGCCTTTGCTTTTTTAGTGACTTTTTTCTCTGTCTGAGGCTGTTCGGTCTCGTTGTTTTTAGCTTCGTCTTCGAAAGTACGGCTGTGCGACAATATGATACGTTTAGCATCTTTGTTGAACTCTATCACCTTGAACGGTAATTTTTCGTCGAGTTTAGCCGATTTGCCGTTTTCTTTTACGATGTGCTTCGGTGTAGCGAAACCTTCTATTCCGTACGGCAATGCTATTACAGCGCCCTTATCGAAGAGTTCTACTATCGTTCCTTCGTGTATGGAGCCCTCGGTGAAGATAGTTTCAAATACCTCCCAAGGGTTCTCTTCCAACTGCTTGTGGCCGAGCGACAAACGAGAGTTTTCTTTGTCTATCTCCAACACTACTACGTCGATATCCGAGCCAAGCTGAGTGAATTCCGACGGATGTTTGATTTTTTTCGTCCAGCTCAAGTCCGATATATGTATCAGACCGTCGACACCCTCTTCGAGTTCGGCAAATACACCGAAGTTGGTGAAGTTGCGTACTTTAGCAGTATGCTTGGTGCCTACTGCATATTTTGTATCGATAGTAGCCCATGGGTCGGGTTTGAGTTGCTTGATACCGAGCGACATTTTGCGTTCTTCTCTGTCGAGGGTAAGTATTACGGCTTCTACCTCGTCGCCTACTTTGAGGAAGTCGTTTGCCGAACGCAAATGCTGACTCCAACTCATTTCAGATACGTGGATAAGTCCCTCTACACCGGGGATTATTTCGAGGAATGCACCATAGTCTGCCATTACCACTACTTTACCTTTCACCTTATCGCCTACCTTGAGGTTCTGGTCGAGAGCATCCCAAGGATGGGGAGTAAGCTGCTTAAGTCCCAGTGCAATACGCTTTTTCTCTTCGTCGAAGTCGAGTATAACGACATTGATTTTCTGGTCTAATTGTACTATTTCGTTCGGGTGATTTATGCGTCCCCAGCTGAGGTCGGTGATATGTATCAGACCGTCGACGCCTCCAAGGTCGATAAATACTCCGTACGAAGTGATATTCTTGACGATACCCTCGAGTACTTGTCCTTTTTCGAGGCGAGAGATAATCTCTTTGCGTTGTTCTTCGAGTTCTTCCTCGATAAGAGCTTTGTGAGATACTACTATGTTTTTGTATTCGTCGTTGATTTTTACTATCTTAAATTCCATAGTCTTATCGACAAATACGTCGTAGTCGCGTATAGGTTTCACATCGATTTGCGAACCGGGCAAGAATGCCTCTATTCCAAATACTTCTACTATCATACCGCCTTTTGTACGGGATTTGATATATCCGTGAATGATTTCTTGACTTTCGAGAGCTGCTTTCACCCTATCCCACGAACGAGCGTGTCTGGCAAGTCTGTGCGACAGAATGAGTTGTCCTTTCTTGTCTTCTTGATTTTCGATAAAAACCTCTATCTTATCACCTACTTTAAGGTCGGGATTGTAGCGGAATTCGGCGTATGGTATCACACCATCGGATTTGTAGCCGATATTTACTACTACTTCACGTTTGTTGATCGATACTACGGTACCCTCTACAACCTCTTGATTCTGAATTTGGCTTAGGGTTTTGTCGTAAAGTTCGGTGTCGCGTTGGCGATTCGTATTGATAGAATCACCCTTTTCGTAAGTATCCCAGTCGAATGCTTCGGGAGTTACTACTGTCTTTTGAGCCTCCAATTGCGGCTCATTGGTGGAATTAAATTCTTCCATTAAATAATTTTATTTTAAGGGGTTAGACAATATGAGATATTCTATCCTTATCGAATGAAACATCTCTGTTAATTATAAAACGAACCACAAAGGTAATACTTTTTTTCGAAATCGCCTCTATTTCGCATATTATAAACACTTAATTTATAAGACTATTTCTGCAACAGGCCAATAGTCAATCGGTAATCGCAAAAAAAATATTATCTTTGCAAAACAAGTATTATCCTCCGAAAGACTTATAAATCAAACACATAATGGCAAAGATTCTTCATATTTCCAAGTATTATTATCCTTACTACGGAGGGATAGAAGATATCGCACAGACTATAGTAGACAAGCTCAAACCACATCATACTCAGAAAGTTATTTGTTTCAATCATAAAAACGTTGCTACTACCGATATCGTCGATGGCGTCGAGGTAGTTCGTGTGGCTACTATCGGCACACTTTTTTCGCAACCGATACCCAGAAATTATACCTCTACATTAAAAAAGATACTCGACGAATTTCGTCCCGATTATATTCATTTGCACTTACCTAATCCTGTAGTAACGTTGTCATTACTGAATTTAGGCTGGGGTAGTGCAAAGCTATACTTGCACTGGCATGCCGATATATTGGGGCAGAAGTTTCTATACTTTTTCTACAAACCATACGAAAAGAGGTTGCTGCTTAGAGCCGATAAGGTAATAGCTACCTCACGTATTTATATGGAGCATTCGGAGGTAATCAAGAATTTTTCATATAAATCGGTTGTAGTACCCAATGTAGTGAAAGAGAGTAAGTTCGCTCTGTGTGATAATGATAGAGACGAAATAGAGAAGATAAGACAACGTTTTGGCGGTAAAAAAATACTCTTTTTTGTAGGTCGCCACGTGGCTTACAAAGGGATAGAGTATATAATCGATTGCGATAAACTTGTCGCCGAAGACTGTGTCTTTGTAGTAGCCGGAGGTGGACCTCTTACGTCGAAACTCAAAGCCAAAGCACTTGATAACAATAGAATACACTTCATAGGCAGACTTTCGGACCGCGAGCTGAGCCTATATTTCAGAGCATCGTATCTATTGCTTTTCCCTTCGTTGAATCGTAGCGAGGCGTTTGGTATCGCGTTGGCTGAGGCTCTGTATTGCGGGCTTCCGGCAGTCAGTTTCGATATCGAAGGTAGTGGTGTACAGTGGGTAAACTGCAACGACCACTCAGGAATTGTGGTCGAAAACTCCAATACCGAAGCATTCGCAAAAGCCATAGACAAGCTATTGAAAGACACGGAGGTAAGAGACCGCATGAGCTTAAACGCACATAAATGGGTAGCAGATCAGTTCGTTGCCGATAAGGCGTTTGGCGAACTGTACACTATTTATAACCTGCCTCCGAAGCCGACTGCCGATAGGGTAAACGCATCGATAGTATTGTACAAGAATGATTTCGAGAAGGTAAAAGTATTAGTACAGACGTTACGTAAGAGTCCTATAGTGAATAAAATATACTTAGTAGACAATTCACCCGTAATCGACAAGCGATACGGAGAGCTTGAAGCGACTTATATATTCAACAATAAAAATATCGGCTATGGCAGGGGACACAATATAGCTATGCGACAGACTCTTACCGATAGAGATGCTGCCTACCATATAGTGATGAATGCCGATATCAGTTTCGACCCGTCGATTATAAACAATATGGTCGAATATATGGGCGAGCATCCCGATGTCGGTATGCTTATGCCTAAAGTATTCTATCCCAACAACAAAATACAGTATTTATGTAGATTGCTACCTACTCCACTCGATTTGTTCGGTAGGCGTTTCTTGCCTAAAAAGGTTATGAAAAAGCGTATCTACCGACTCGAAATGAGATATACCGACTATAATAAAATAATAGAAGTGCCTCAACTTTCGGGTAGCTTTATGATGATAAACACTGCTATACTCGAGAAATCGGGGGTCTTCGACGAACGTTATTTTATGTATCTCGAAGATGTCGACCTTACGCGTCGCATATCGAAATACGCAAAGACGATATTTTATCCCGCCGTACATATCGTTCACGAACATCACAGAGGTTCATATAGCAGTATTAATCTGTTGTTTAGACACATATCGAGTGCTATCAAATACTTCCGCAAATGGGGCTTTTTCTCAGACCCATACCGAGATACTATCAACGCTATAACATTGAAAAACACATCATTGTAATACTATAAACAGTTAATATAAAACATTTTTGAGAGATGGGAGAATTTAGTTTCGTACAGTTTTCGAGTGCATTTATCATTTTATTTGCAATCATTGATATAACAGGCTCTATACCAATTATTTTAAGCCTTAAATCGAAGGGTATAGATATCAATCCCGTAAAGACAAGCAGTATAGCTTTGGGTATAATGATACTCTTTTTGTTTCTTGGAGAGCGCATAATGAGCTTGTTCCATGTTGATATTGAGTCGTTTGCTGTGGCAGGGGCTTTTGTGCTTTTTATTATGGCGCTCGAGATGATACTCGACGTAGAGATATTTCGCAACAATACACCTAAGAATATAGGCGCCATCGTACCTATCGCATTCCCTCTCGTAGCGGGACCGGGTAGCTTTACGGCTATGATTTCTCTGCGAGCCGAGTTTGACACAATAAACATACTTCTTGCACTGATAGCCAACTTGTTGTTTGTTCTCGTGGTACTCAAAGCTACAGGTCGCATAGAGAAACTTCTCGGCAAGGGAGGCATCTATATCTTACGTAAATTCTTCGGTATCATTCTTTTAGCCATAGCAGTAAAACTTTTCACATCGAACGTGCAGCATTTAATCTGATTTGAAAAAAAGTATTACTTTTGCAGCGTTATTATTTATATATACTCAATAAAAAACAGATAGAACTTATGAAAAAAGTAATTTTGGTTTGTATCATAGCAGTATCGTCGTTGTCGATTGTTTCGGCACAACCGCGAGCTATTGGAGGTAGAATAGGTGTCGATTTGGAAGCATCGTATCAGCATTCGATTGGAAGTAAGAAGTATCTCCAGTTGGATTTGGGGCTTCCCGGATATGCGTATGGCGTACAAGGAGTTGTGACCTTTAATACTATTTTTGCCACTCCTCATTGGGGAAGTTATGGCAAATGGGAATGGTTTGCAGGCGGTGGAGTTGGTGCAGGTATGATTTCCGGAGGATATTATCATTATTATGATAATGCCGTATTTATAGGAGGAGCAGGTAATATAGGACTTTCGTTTACGTTTCCGTTCGATTTGCAGCTGTCTGCCGAATACCGTCCGTTGTTAGGTCCGGCTTTTGGTAGGCGTTCCGACGGCGATTATATCGGCTTTTATGGAAGAGGTCTGTTTTCTACCGCATTAGCAGTAAGATATGCATTCTAAGCTATAATACGAGTTTAGACGAGACACATAAAAGACGGGGAATAGCATAAAGAGCTGTTCCTCGTCTTTTGCTATTTGGATAATATTGAGCAACATACATGTTTGTTTGAATAACAAAGCCGTATGTATTGAACTCATAATATACAATTTTGGCGGCTACATACGTTTAATAGGTAAAATTGATGTACATTTGTAAGTTAGTTTTATACACATCACAAATCAACTAAGATACGATGAAAAAAGTATTTGTAGTATTTCTATTTTTCTTGGCGTCGCAACTTTCGTATGCCCAACAGACACAGATATTAAGCAATAAACACCACTTGTTTGAAGAGGGCAAGTCGCTTTTCGTACAGAAGAAGTACGGAATGGCAAAAAAGGCGTTTCAGAGCTACCTGGCAGGGGTAAACGAAAATTCGGGATTCTATGCTGACGCCTCATATTATATAGCTTGTGCGTCGTACGAACTCAACGACCCCAATTCGGAGAGCGTATTGAAGGGGTTTATAGAGAAATATCCGTATTATCCTATGCAGAAGCGTATTGCATTTATGCTCGGTAGGCTATATTTCGAACAAAAGAAATACAAACAAGCCATCAACTATCTCGGGCAGGTAGACCCTTACGACCTAAACCAAGAAGAAGCCGAGCAATACTACTTTGCACAGGGTTTTTGCCTATTGCAACAGAAAGAGTATCAGAAAGCTAAGATGAATTTCCTCAGAATCAGCTATTCGGATTCGTATTTCGATGAAAAAAACTATTACATAGCCTATTGCGACTATTCTCTGGGCGATTATACTGCTGCCCAGCAGGGATTCGAGCGATGCAAACTGACCAAATACGAAGAGCCTGCCCTATATCACCTCTTGCAGATACACGAGCAGATGGGCAACTCTACGGAAGCCGTGAAAGTGGGACGTGAGCTGATACAGAAGTACCCAAACAATCCGAACAATACCGAAGCTTTCCGTATCTTAGGCGAGTCGGCATACAAAAACGGCAACTATCAGAATGCAATACTATATCTTACGGAATATGAAAAACTTACACAAAAAGTGCAACGAGAAGATATGTTTATACTCGGTGTAAGTTATTACAAACAAAACAATTATAAGAGTGCAATAAAATACTTGTCGAAAGCGACCACTCAAAACGACGAAATAGCCGAGAATGCCTACTATCTGATAGGACAATGTGCCCTGAAAACCAATGATGTACAGCGGGCTAAGATGTCGTTTTACTCGGCTTACTCGATAGGTACCGATAAGCGAAACAAAGAGGAGGCGCTCTACAACTATGCTATTGCGACATATCAGACAGGATCGGTATTCGGCGAGAGCACTAAGGCGTTCAATCAGTTTCTCAACGAATATCCGTCGTCGGAACACGCTGACAAGATACTCGATATGCTTGCATCGGCTTATATGAACGAAAGTAATTACGATGAGGCACTAAAAGCCATCAATACCATTAAAAAACCAAACGCTAAGATACAGCAAGCCAAAGAGTATATATTGTTTAGGCTCGGAGTGAAATATTTCAACGAGAAGAAATACAAAAAAGCCGAAGATGCCCTATCGCAATCGATATTGCTTAAAAATAGCCAGTCGATAACACAGCAAGCATATCTATTCAGAGGCGAAACATATTTTAAAACAGCCGATTACGACAAAGCAATAAGCGACCTTAAGACGTTTGTATCTAAGAATAAAAACAATAATACCGCCGATGCTTCGAAGGCGTTTTACACTATCGGTTATTGCTATTTTTACCAGTCGCAATGGGCTAATTCTCGTCAATGGTTTACACAGTACCTGTCGAACGAGCCCGACAAAAAATCGGATTATTACTACGATGCACAGTGTCGTATCGGCGACTGCTATTTCTACGAACGAAACTTCACGAGTGCAGCCTCTTCGTATACGAAGGTAATATCGTCGAACTCGACCAATACCGATTATGCTCTGTATCAGAAGGCTTTCATCAAGGGACTTCAGAAGAAATACAGAGAAGAGATAGCAGACCTTCAGTCGCTTATAAAAAAATATCCAAATTCGGTATACGCTCCTAAGGCTCAGTACGAAATCGGACGTGCTTATGTATTACAAAACAAGTACAACGATGCTATCGGGCAATACAATGTGGTATTGGAGAAATATCCGCAAAACCCCATAGCACGAAAAGCAAGCCTCGAAATAGGAATGCTCTACGAAAATATGGGACAAAACGATATGGCTATAGCGGCGTATAAAAAAGTGGTAGAGCGCTATCCGGGTAGCGAGCAAACCAATGTGGCTCTGGAAAGTATGCAAAACTTATATGTCGACAAAAATGACGTAAGTGCTTATATCAAATACACTAAATCGCTTGGACTGAGCGACGGTGGGTCGGCGTCGAAAGAAGATTCTCTATCGTATATAGCGGCAGAGAAGGTCTATGCCAAAAAAGACTACAACCAAGCTATACCCGCTCTCGATAGTTATCTGAGCAGGTATTGTACAAGCAGT
Source organism: Porphyromonadaceae bacterium (assembly GCA_905372135.1). Classification (GTDB taxonomy): domain Bacteria; phylum Bacteroidota; class Bacteroidia; order Bacteroidales; family Paludibacteraceae; genus F0058. The sequence continues at coordinate 14,969 of CAJPNS010000027.1, forward strand.
AAAGCAACTACTCTCAACTGTGTGAATGCCACTTATTACCTTGCCGAGAGCTACTACGAAAAAGACAATACCAAGGCTGCTCTGGAAAAATATAAGATACTTGCATTGCTCGATGGTAACGAATATCAAGAGGAATCGTTGGTAAAAGCGGGAGAGATAGCATTCGACCAAAAGCAGTTCGATGAAGCAGCCAAGTACTTCAAGAAACTCAAAGAGGTATCGGCAAGTCCGCAGACGAGGTTCAAGTCGCAACTCGGAATACTCCGCTGTTACTACCGCACCAACAACCATTCGCAGGTGGTAGACAATGCCAATATATTGCTCGATAGCCCCGTTACACCCGAAGTAGAACGCGAAGCTCGCTACTGCCGTATGAAGTCGCTTATCGCTCTGGGCAATTGGACGGAAGCGATAAAAGATGTAGAGGCGCTCAAAAACGATGTCAGCAATAGTATCGGAGCCGAGTCGGCATTTATCATGGCAGAGTACTATTTCTACCAGAAACAACTCCAGCAGAGCGAAGACGAAATAGTCGCTTTCATCGACAAAAAGTCGCCTTTCCAGTATTGGATAGCTCGTTCGTTCATACTACTGGCAGACATATACATAGTGAAAAAAGACGACTATCAGGCGAAACAATACCTTCTGACTCTGAAAGAAAACTACAAGGCAAACGACGATATAGAGCAGATGGTAAACTCCCGCCTGGCAGACATAGATACTCGATACAAAGAGACGATATATTGATGAGGCTAAACGACATACGGAAGCCTTACGCGGCAATGTTTTTTTGCATACAATAAATTGGTAGAATATATTAAAATCGAAGTAGTATAAAATGAAAGACCAAACCGTAATTTACAAGTCGTACGACAATATGTACAAAGCAATGTACGAACGCGATTTTCTGAGAGAAAACGGAGTAGAAAGTTTCTTGTCGGAAGACTCTACTTTGCCGTTAGACCCTACACTTATGGGTAAAACTTGGGGAATAAAGCTATATGTATTCGAAAAAGATATTCCCACTATCGACCGCCTTCTTGCCGAACTTAACAACGAAAAATAAACTATATGAAAAAATCAATCATCATACTGGCTGCTACCATCTTGATTGCCTGCGGCAACAGCGACCGCCAAAAAGCCGATGCTCTATATCTGAGAGCGTCGAAGCTATATGAGACGAAGACCTACGACGAAGCCAAAAGGCTACTCGATACTCTTCATACTCGATACCCTCGACAGGTCGAAAGCCGTAAACGAGCCGATACTCTGCTTTGGCGTATTACATTCGACGAGGTAGAACGCGATATCCCTATCGTCGACAGCACACTGAGGCAACTATTACTAAAAGCCGAGACCATAGCCAAAGACTATCGTTTGGTAAAAGACGCTAAATACCAGACGGTAGGCGACTACGAGCACAAAAACATGCAAAACGCTTCGAACGTCTCGCGGACATACCTCAAACCGATAGCCGACGAGCAAGGCAATTTTAGCCTGATAAGCAATCTTGTGGGGCATCCTATAGCTCACAGACAGCTCACTGCTCGTGTCGGAGATATTTCGGCCTCAACTCCTGTAGCCGACGATGCGGCGTGTAATAAATACAACGATTTCGGGGTTACATACGAACAGGTAATATATCGTCGGAAAGATGTAGACGACATAGTCAATTTCTTTTCGCAGAATACCGACAAAAACATAGAGATAGTACTCAAAGGCGAGCAAAAAGACTATTCGTACAAGATATCGAAGAGCGATGTAAAGATAATAGTGCAGACCTACGATTTCGCAAAAATATTGGAAGATATATACCGCAACCAGATACGAAAAGCGGAGTTGACCAAGATGTACAACGTGATGACTCTTAGGCTATCGGGCGGCAAGCGATAGTAGCCTATGACTACCTCGTAGAGTACTAATACACGTATATAATCACTTGGTTTCGGGTATGAAAAAAAAGATAAAAGTAGAGATAGATAGAGGTTCGGGCTTTTGTCGGGGCGTAATAAGGGCTATACGCAAAGCCGAGCGAGAACTATCGGATACCGACAATCTATATTGCTTGGGCGATATAGTGCACAACTCCGAAGAGGTATCGCGGCTCAATAGGCGAGGATTGCAGACTATAGACCACGACCAACTCAAACAACTTCGTAATACTACCGTGCTATTCAGAGCCCACGGCGAGCCTCCCGAAACTTACAAAATAGCCCGAGAAAACAATATCAATATCATCGACGCATCGTGCAATGTAGTATTGGGCTTACAGCAAAAGATAAAAAGAGCCCACGAGGAGTATCCCGATGCTCAGATAGTGATTTTCGGTAAGAAAGGACACGCCGAAGTTGTCGGTCTGGAGGGGCAGATAGGGTATTCGGCTATTGTGGTCGAAAACGAACAAGATCTATCGAAGCTCGACTTTTCGCGTAGAGTAATACTATTCTCGCAGACCACAAAGTCGCTAAACGAATTCAAGAGTATCGTCGAACATATAAAAAACAAACTTCAAAGTGGGGTCGACTTCCAATATTACGATACCATTTGTCGCCAAGTGTCGAACCGCATCCCCGAACTCAAAGAGTTTGCCGCTCGGTACGATATGATTGTCTTCGTCAGTGGGAAAAACTCTTCTAACGGCAAGGTGCTTTTCGAGGTTTGCCGCTCGGTGAACCCCAATACCGTTTTTGTATCGTCTATCGGCGATTTGGAGCCTCAGAAGATAATGCAAGCCTCGTCGGTGGGGATATGCGGTGCCACCTCGACGCCGGTATGGCTTATGGAGGCTATAAAAGAGAATATCGAAAACTATTGAGCACGGCGACGTGCCGATTACTCTACTTTATTCTTTATAATTACGAAGTTCAACAGGCTGATAGCCGCAAGCAGAGCTACGGCAGTAGCTACGACTACGGCGGCGACGCACACCGTCGGTTCTGCGTCTACTACTCTTACTATACGCGACATATACAGCGGGCGGAGTGCGAATACCGTAAGCACCGATAGCAGCGTCACAGCAGTATCGACGATACTCGTCAGCGAGAAGTAAAACCATACGATGGCTCGTCGAGGATAGCCCGCCAGACGCAGGTTGCCGATTTTTTCTCTGTTTTTCTGCAAGATGAGATATATGCTCAGCACCAGTATGGCAAACGATAGAGCGAAGATAACGACGCCTATGAGCAGACATACGACGAAAGCTATCCGCAGGAAGTATGCCATACGCCCCACAGATTGGTTTTCGCCCTCTATCTTGTAGCCGTTGTCGCGGAAGAAGGTAGCTATCGACGGGTCGGTAATGTTGGATATCTCCACTATCAGACGGGCGGGAAGCACTCGCTTGTCGGGAGCGAAGCGGCTGTTTGCCCACGTCATAAACTCTTCGGGCACGAGTATGGTATTTATCCTGTTCGAAAAACCGACGATACCGCCTTCGAACTTCTCTACCATACCGTTGCCGGCTATATTGAGGTCGAAACGCACCATTTGTACCGTGCCGCTCGATATGCTCGGCATCTTACGTGAGGTGGCGAAGCCGAAGTTGTACAGGTCGAGGTAGTTTTGCGGTACTATGATGGGGACGAACCTTTTCTGCGGGTCGAAGTGCCATTTATCGCTCCGTATATCGATAAATTCTGTTGGTATCGCCTCGAAAAAAAGGTCGGCTCCGAAGCTCATACCCGCAGCCGAGATATCGCCGTAGACCTCGAACTGCGACGAGGTGAAGCTGCCCACTCTACCGACGAAACTCTGACTCTCGAGGCGGGCTATATCCTCTGCCGAGAACCCCGAAGAACCTACCAGAGAGTTGATGAAGGAAACGTTTTTGGTTACCACGAAGTAGTCTTTTTTCATCAGACTGTCTTTACCGTCGACGATGGGGCGGACGTCGAGATACAGCTGTATCGAGAGCAGCACTATGGTCAGTCCTGCGAAGTTGGCGACGGCAAAACCGACGAGTTGTGCCTTGCTGATATTTTGTCGTAATAGTTTTCGGAGCATATCGATATGCGATTTTTTTTGCAAAGATAGTAAAATTGTTGCCTGCAAACCCGTTTCGATGAAGTGCCGGGTATTTTGGGGAGGCAAAGGCAATTCGTGAATTGTCGGTACTTGGCGGGAAAACAAAAAAAGGGACGAACATACAAGTTCGCCCCTAATTCGTAAATCGTAATTCCTAATTTTTAATTGAAGCGTTAGCGCTTTACCATTTTTGCTACTATGCCGTCGGCTTTCACCGTGTAGACGCCTGCGGGTAGGTTAGCCACGTCGATACGGTCGGTATCGTAGGCGTGGGCTACTTCTATGCCGTAGATGTTATATACCCGTACGGTGCGAGCGGTAGCCGAGAGGTAGAGCACGTCTGCCACGGGGTT
>CAJPNS010000028.1 GCA_905372135.1 Porphyromonadaceae bacterium
GTGTAAAAAAGATTGCCGTTCTCGACAGGACAAAAGAATCCGGTGCAAGTGGAGAACCGCTTTATATGGACGTTGTAGAAGCATTTGCACAATATTCGGAGCAACGCCCTGTTATCGTCGGCGGTCGTTACGGATTGTCATCTAAAGACACTACACCTGCACAAGTATTGTCTGTCTACGAAAACCTTGCTCTGAACGTACCGAAACACAGATTCACCATCGGTATAGTAGACGATGTAAACTTCACCTCTCTGCCACAGAAAGAGGAAATAGCTCTAAATGAAGACTCTATCTATGAGGCTAAATTCTACGGGCTTGGAGCAGATGGCACAGTGGGTGCAAACAAAAACTCCGTAAAAATCATTGGCGACAATACCGATAAATATTGCCAGGCATACTTTTCGTATGACTCCAAAAAGTCGGGTGGTTTCACCTGCTCACATCTTCGTTTCGGCAACCACCCCATACGGTCTACGTATCTGGTAAATACTCCTAATTTCGTAGCTTGCCACAATCAGGCTTATCTCAGGATGTACGACGTTACCCGCGGATTGCGTAAGAACGGCACTTTCCTGCTGAATACTATCTGGACGAAAGAGGAGCTGTGCAAGCATTTACCCAATAAGGTAAAACGTATTTTTGCCAAAAATAATATTACCGTATATTACATTAATGCTACTCAGATAGCACGCGAGATTGGTCTTGGCAACCGTACAAATACCATACTGCAATCGGCGTTTTTCCGCATAGCTAATATTATCCCTATCGACTTGGCTGTAGAAGAGATGAAGAAGTTTATAACCAAATCGTATGGTAACAAGGGACAAGAGGTTCTCGACAAAAACTATGCTGCCGTCGACCGCGGAGGAGAGTACGATATCCTTACCGTAGACCCGTCGTGGGCAAATCTACCCGACGACGAGCCGGTACACAGCAATGCTCCCGCTTTCGTCAAAGACATTGTATTCACTATCAATCGTCAAGATGGCGACCTATTGCCCGTATCGGCTTTCAAAGGCTTCGAAGACGGCTCGTTCCCGTCGGGTACAGCACGTTGGGAAAAACGCGGAGTATCGCCCTTTGTCCCCGAATGGAATGCCGATAACTGTATACAGTGTAACCAGTGTGCATACGTATGTCCGCACGCTTGTATACGTCCGTTTGTACTCGACGAAAACGAACAGAAAGGATTTTCTGATAAAATGCTTGATATAAAATCTCCCAAGGAGATGGCAGGAATGAAGTTCCGCATACAAGTCGGAGTTATGGACTGTCTGGGTTGTAGCAATTGTGTTGACGTATGCCCGGGTGTGAAAAAAGAGGGTGTACAGCACAAAGCTCTGGCTATGCAACCTTTTGAGTCGCAAGAACGTGAGGCGGAAAATTGGGAATATCTCACAACCAAGGTTAAGTCGAAACAACATTTGATAGATGTCAAGGCTAACGTTAAGAATACTCAGTTTGCACAACCGTTATTCGAATTCTCGGGAGCTTGTTCGGGCTGTGGAGAGACCCCTTATGTGAAGCTCGTAACGCAACTCTTCGGCGACCGTCAGATGGTAGCCAACGCTACAGGATGTTCGTCGATATATTCGGGTTCGGTACCTGCCACACCATACACTACCAACGAAAAAGGTCAGGGACCGGCTTGGGCAAACTCGCTATTCGAGGATTTCTGCGAATTTGGACTTGGTATGCAGCTCGCTACCGAAAAAATGAGAGAGCGTATCGTGAAGTTATTCGGCAAAGCTATCGAAAACGAACATACTCCTGCCAATGCAAAAGAATTGATGCAGGCGTGGATAGATAATATGTTCGATGCCGATAAGACAAAAGAACTTGCACCGCAACTCGAAAAAGTAATCGACGATGGTATTGCTACCGCAAATTGTAGCGTATGTAAGGAACTGAAAGGATTGACACAATACTTAGTAAAACGTAGCCAGTGGATTATCGGTGGCGACGGAGCAAGTTACGATATAGGTTACGGTGGACTCGACCACGTAATAGCCTCGGGTAAAGATGTCAATATCCTTGTTCTCGACACAGAGGTGTACTCCAACACAGGTGGACAGTCGTCGAAATCGACGCCGATAGGGGCTATTGCCAAATTTGCCGCATCTGGCAAACGTATCCGTAAAAAAGACTTGGGACTTATAGCCACTACTTACGGTTATGTATATGTGGCTCAGGTCGCTATCGGAGCCAATCAGGCACATACGCTCAAAGCTCTGCGCGAAGCCGAAGCGTATAACGGACCATCAATAGTAATAGCTTATTCGCCTTGTATTGCTCACGGAATAAAGACAGGTATGGGCAAAACGCAAGAAGAACAGGCAAAAGCCGTCGAATGCGGATATTGGCATCTGTGGCGATTCAATCCGGAGCTCGAGGCAGAGGGTAAGAACCCGTTCCAACTCGATAGTAAAGAGCCCGATTGGAGCAAGTTCCAAGACTTCCTCAAAAATGAAGTTCGCTTTGCGTCGCTATCGAAACTATTCCCCTTAGAGGCGCAAGAGCTCTATCAGGAAGCCGAAAACAACGCCCGCAAGCGTTACAACAGCTATGTGAGAATGAGCAAGATGGATTATTGATTGAGCAATATAAAAACTGTAAAGAGCCCCCACACGATATGAAAGTGAGGGGCTTTTTTATTTTTATTGTTGCCTTCGAAAAAACATCGTATCGTTTTTCGGTAGACTGTTATATCTGTTTGTAAATAAAGCACAAAGAAGTCGATAAAAAAGTCCGTACTTTTCAGGCAAAAAGACCGTACTTTTCAGGCAAAAAGACCGTACTTTTCAGGCAAAAAGACCGTACTTTTTCTACGAAAAGATAGTACCTTTTATAGAAAAAGTACAGACTCTCCCACACGAAATTCAAACCATTAAATTTTTGTATCTTTGCCATTCGAAAATAAAAATCATCACCCCAAAATGACTCTCTCCATAATAGTAGCCGTAGCCAACGGCAACGTGATAGGCAAAGACAATTCGTTGATATGGCACCTGTCGGACGACCTCAAACGCTTCAAACGGATAACCGAAGGACACACCGTGATAATGGGACGCAAGACATATATGTCGCTGCCGTTTCGTCCGCTGAAAAACCGCCGTAACATAGTAATATCTACAAGTCTGGCGGATATTGATGGAGCAGAGGTTGCCCACTCCGTAGAAGAGGCTGTAGCTCTGTGCCGTACCGAAGACGAGGTATTCATTATCGGCGGTGCCTCCGTATACGAGCAGACTATCGGGATTGCCGATAAGATATACCTTACCCGTGTGCTGAAAGACTTCGAGGGCGACACGTTTTTCCCCGAAATACAAGATAGTCGGTGGCAGAGCGTAGAAAAGTCGGAAATTCTTTTCGACGAAAAGGAAAAAACGGAGTTTTATTACGAAACATTAGTGAGAAAACAGAATTAAGGGATAAATCGATACATTATGGGAAAAAAACGCGATTTCAAGACCACGCTCGAACATTGGAAATTCAAATACAAACTCTCCATACTCAACGAAAAGACTCTGGAAGAGGTGTTACGTATCAGATTGTCGCGGCTGACGGTATTCATCTACGGCTCGCTGGCGCTGGTCGTGGTATTCTTTCTGATGTCGGCACTGATACTCTTTTCGCCGTTGAAATATTATCTGCCCGGTTTTTCGGACTATTCGTTGCGGTCGGAGCTGTCGCACAATATGGCAAAAGTAGATTCGCTCTCGTCGCTGCTCCAGAAACAGACACTGCAACTACAAACCACCAAAAACCTTATCGCCGGTACACTCTCGGCAGACTCTATCCCCAAACAAAAGGATATATCTGTGGAGAAATATCGTGAACTTGTCGAGAAAAAATCAGACCGCGAGCAACAGTTCATCGAGAATTTCCAAAAAAACATCGTATCAAATACCATTACCCCGACGGTTGCCAACAACGCTGCCAAGCAAAATTTCGCAGTGCCTCTGGCAGGTACGGCAGCAGCCTCGTATGGCGAAAAGGGAGACAACGCCGTTAAGTTCACAGGCAATAACCGCGAGGTGCTGGCTGTAGCCAAAGGTATTGTAATGTCGGCAGACCTCACTGTCGGCAATCGCTATACTGTATATATACAACATCCAGACGGATATGTATCGGTTTACAAAAATCTCTCTGCGGTTTTCAAACAGGCAGGCTCTACCGTATCGACAGGCGATGTAATCGGTCAGATAGATGACGAAAACGATAAACAATACCTCATATTCGAGATTTGGCAAAACAGTATCCGTATCGACCCCCGTACCGTAATGGATATTAAATAGTGATCAACAGAAGTATATTTATTTTCAAAAAGCAACAACAATGAGCCATAAACAGACCGTCGCCATACTCGGCTCCACAGGTTCTATCGGCACACAGACACTCGATGTAATCGACCGACACAGCGAATTGTTCGAAGTATACGCTCTCACAGCACACAGCAATATCGACCTACTGGTAGAGCAGGCAAAGAGATATCGCCCCGAAGTGGTGGCTATTGCCGACGAGTGTCATTATAAAACACTGCGGGAGGCTCTCGACGGGCTGCCCATAAAGGTCTTTGCGGGAGCCGACAGTATCTGCCAGATAGCTGCTATGTCGCCTATCGATACGGTTGTTACGGCTATGGTGGGATATTCGGGACTGTTGCCTACGGTAAGAGCTATCGAGGCGGGTAAAAAAATAGCTCTGGCAAATAAAGAAACACTCGTGGTAGCCGGAGAACTCGTTACAGACCTCGCTCTTAGAAACCGCGTAGACATTATCCCCATCGACTCGGAGCATAGTGCAATATTCCAATGCCTCGTGGGTGAAAACGAGAACAGTGTCGAGAAACTTATCCTCACAGCCTCGGGCGGAGCGTTCAGAGATACACCGAAAGACGATTTGCGGCTTGCCACAGCTGCCGACGCCTTGCGACACCCTACTTGGAAGATGGGGGCAAAAATCACTATCGACTCGGCAACGATGATGAACAAAGGGTTCGAGGTGATAGAGGCACGTTGGCTCTTCGATATTCCGACAGACAAAATAGAGGTTATCATTCACCCGCAATCGATAGTTCACTCTATGGTACAGTTCTGCGATGGCAGCATCAAAGCACAGCTCGGGCAGCCCGATATGCGACACCCGATACAGTACGCACTGACATTCCCCGACAGGCTCTATGCTCAGGTCGAACGAGCAAGCCTCGCCGACATACATCAGCTTACTTTCGAGAGACCCGATTACGAAAAGTTTCGTAATCTCAGGCTCGCCTACGACGCCCTCCGCCGAGGCGGCAATATCCCCTGCATACTCAACGCCGCCAACGAGGTAGCAGTAGACGCCTTCCTCAAAGGCAAGGTAGGATTTTTCGCTATGAGCGACATAATAGAGCAGACAATAAGCGAGACGGCATTTATATCGTCGCCTACTCTCGACGACTATATAGCTACCGACCGAGAGGCACGAGCACGCACATCGGAAAAGATAAAATAGACCATCATAAAAACAATTATGACAGCCCAAGAGATAAAAGAACAACTTTTCGCAATGGCAGACGAGGCGAAACGCGATTTTTTACCCTATTTTTTCAAAACAGGCGAGGGGCAGTACGGCTACGGCGATAAATTTATCGGTGTGGTAGTACCCAAGCAACGAGAACTGATAAAGATATGCAAACCTCTGCTGCTCAGCCTCGAAGAGATAGAGAAGTTGTTAGAAGACGAATATCACGAATGTCGGCTGACGGGGCTGTTTTTCTTGATAGAATTGTACAAGAAAGCGGATAAAGACGAGGCTCGCCGCCGCGAGATTTACGACTTCTACATCGCTCATCACAATAGGGTGAATAATTGGGATTTGGTAGACAACTCCGCCCCGTATATCGTAGGCGACTATCTGACAGACAAAGACAAATCGGTACTCAAGACCTTCGCAGTCGGCGACAACCTCTGGCTGCAACGCATAGCAATAGTATCTACACTGTGGTTTATCCGCAAAGGAATATTGAAACCTACCTTCGAGGTGTCGCTGCTACTGCTCGACCACCGACACGACCTCATACACAAAGCTGTAGGGTGGATGTTGCGCGAGTCGGGCAAAAAGGACTTCGACGCCGAATATGCCTTCCTCACCGAGGGCGACCGTTATCGCTCGATGCCTCGTACGATGCTGCGATACGCAATAGAGAAGTTTCCCGAAACACTCAGACAGCAGTTCTTGAAGGGCGAGGTTGGGCACGAAAAGTAAAGATTACTAATAAAACAACACTATTACACTATACTTGCCGATATGATTCGAGCATTTTTTGGCAAAAAAACCATTACCTTTGCAATCGATATTGTTATCGACGGTATCGACATTTGCTTTTTTATTTAAAGTACATAAAGACAGATATGCTTACACTGAAGAATATAATCGAAAACCGCAATGCAGTCATCGAAGGGCTGCACAAGAAACACTTCGCAGAGGCAGAGAAGGTGATAGACGAGATAATAGACCTCGACAAAGAGCGTCGTAACACGCAAAAAGAACTCGACACCGCTCTTGCCGAACAAAACAAGATAGCAAAACAGATAGGCGCTCTCATAGGGCAGGGCAAGCGTTCGGAGGCAGAAGCCGCCAAGGAACAGACAGCCCGATACAAGGAGCAGAGCAAGTTGCTCGGCGAGAAACTGAACGAGTACGAGAAGATGCTTCGCGACAAGTTGTTGCAGGTGCCGAACCTGCCGCACGAGAGTGTACCCGAAGGACGCACGGCAGAAGACAACAAGACAGAACGAACAGGAGGCGTCGTCCCCGATATGCCGACGGAAGCCTTGCCGCATTGGGAGCTGGCGAAGCGTTACGACCTCATAGACTTTGAGCTTGGGGTGAAGATAACGGGTGCGGGGTTTCCCGTGTACAAGGGTAAAGGGGCAAGGCTGCAGCGTGCGTTGATAAATTTCTTCCTCGACGAGGCACGCAATGCGGGTTATCTGGAGATAGAGCCGCCGCACGTGGTAAATACAGACTCCGGCTACGGCACGGGGCAGTTGCCCGACAAAGAGGGGCAGATGTATCACGTTACCGTCGATGACCTGTATCTGATACCGACTGCCGAGGTGCCTGTAACCAATATCTTCCGCGACGTGATACTTGCCGAGAAAGATTTGCCACGTAAGCTGGCGGCATATTCGGCTTGTTTTCGCCGTGAGGCAGGCTCGTACGGCAAAGACGTACGAGGGCTGAATCGCCTGCACCAGTTTGGTAAGGTAGAGATAGTGCGTATCGACAAGCCCGAACACTCATACGACAGTCTCGACGAGATGGTGCGGTATGTCGAGAGCCTCGTCCGTAAGCTCGAGCTTCCGTATCGCATCTTACGTCTGTGCGGCGGCGATATGTCGTTTACGTCGAGCCTGACATTCGACTTCGAGGTGTTTTCGGCAGCGCAGAAGCGGTGGCTCGAGGTATCGTCGGTGTCGAACTTCGAGAGCTATCAGGCAAACCGCCTCAAATGTCGTTACAAGACAGCAGAGGGTAAGACAGAACTTTGCCATACGCTCAACGGCAGTGCTCTGGCATTGCCGCGAATAGTTGCAGCTCTGCTCGAAAACAACCAGACACCGAACGGTATACGCATACCGAAAGCGCTCGTACCTTACTGTGGTTTCGAAATAATCGATTGAATATCTATGTATTTAAGCGTGTAATAGTTTAACTGTTTAAACGAGGTATTAGGTATTTGGGGCTGAGACAAATCATGATTTGTTTGTATGTGTATAAATGAAAAATAAAGGCGAACACATATTTAGCCTTGATTGTAATTTACAAAATGGACAAATACAAATATAGAATAACATAAAAAACTAATTAAAAAACAAAATTAAAAGATGAAAAACTTATTTTTGACAGTTGCCGCAGCAATCGTATTTGCTTCCGCAACAATCTTTGTCGCCTGTAAAGGCAAGACTCCTAATAAACCCAAAGAATATGTCTATGACATATATGCTGCCGGATACGACAACAACGGTAAGAGAGCCATATTCTGGCAAAACGGCAAACCGACAGCACTAACGGACGGTAATAGAGAGGCTACAGCTATCTCTGTATATGTAGCCGGCAACGATGTATATGTAGTAGGTTACGAAAAAGACGAAAAAGAACATTTCGTACCTATGTTGTGGAAAAACGGCAAACCGACCGTACTTACCACCAAAGGCGGCTCGGAGAACGCCGCAGCTCGTTCCGTATATGTAGTAGGAAATGACGTATATATCGCAGGTTGGGACGATAAAAGTGCCATACTCTGGAAAAACGGAGAGCCGACCGCACTGACGGACGACAAAAATAACACTGCCGTAGCAAATTCGGTATTCGTCGACGGTGCCGATGTGTATGTGGCAGGATATGTCGTAGGTTCTGATAACAACGAAGCAACATTGTGGAAGAATGGCAAGCCGACCTTACTTAGCGGCAACTCGCCCGAAGCAAACGCAAAAGCCGTATACGTAGCGGGCTCTGAAGTGTATGTTGCAGGTTTTCAAAAGAATGGAGAAAAAACAGTGCCACAACTGTGGAAAAACGGTAAGGCGGTAACCCTCAAAGCGAGTCAATACGATACATTCGTACAGTCGTTGTTCGTTGCGGGCTCAGACGTATATATGGTAGGATACGAAGATGTAAACGGCAAACCGAAAGCCATACTGTGGAAAAACAGCGAACAAACCTCGCTTACAGATGGTAGTAGCGATATGGCGATAGCATTCGACGTGAAAGTGGAAGGAGAAGACGTATATGCAGCAGGCTTCGACGGCAGCAAAGCCATACTGTGGAAAAACGGCAAACCGACGGAATACTCGGACGGCGAAAAGAACGCCTGCGTAAACTCGGTATTCATCGTCAAACGAGAAGTAACGAAATAATATATGATCGAATGCCATTCGATAAAATAATTACTTTGGTCATAGTTTAATTCTATTTTATAAAAAACAAAATCAAACAAACAGACAGGGTAGAACTTTTACAAAGAAGTCTGCCCTGTCGTTTTTTTGTGGATTGGTGGTTTAATTATGTAAGGACTTTTACTGTTTAAGTGAGGTGGCGACACGAAAAAGGGGACAAACACAATGTTCGCCCCTTCATTTTTACTTCTTAGTTTTTCATTCAGACGCGTCAGCGTTTTACCATCTTAGCTACCGTGCCATTAGCTTTCACCGTGTAGACGCCTGCTGGCAGGTGAGATACGTCGATACGGTCGGTATCGGCAGCGTGGGCTACTTCCACTCCGTATATATTATATATCCGTATGATACGAGCAGTAGCCGAGAGGTAGAGCACGTCGCTTACGGGATTAGGGTAGAAGGTGAACTGTGGCTCGGCTGTGGCTATATCGGTGCTGACACCTGAGCAATCGTAGTTGCCCGTAGTAGCAGGTATGTCGGTATCGTCGTAGTATCGTACCTTCCAGTTTTTGTCGGCGGCATTCTTCTTGGTGGTAGCGATGACAGTAGCATAGTCTGCAGACGAAGAGTTTAGTATGGGGATTATAATTCCCTCCGCTGTATTTGTCCTATCGGGCAAGGCACAATATATGGAGTCGATAGCAGAGGTAGTGAAGTTGTTGCCATAGCAATATAGATTCTCGAGCTGCGTATTCTTCGATATGTCGAGAGACGTGAGACGATTGGAATCACAGCTCAATTTCATCAACTGCGTGTTGTTCGTTACATCAAGAGATGTGAGTCTATTTCCAAAACAATGTAAAGTTGCTAACTGCTTATTCTTCGATACGTCGAGGGAAGTGAGCTGATTGGAGAAACACTTTAACTCTGTCAGTTGCGTACAAACTTTTACGTCGAGAGCAGAAAGCTTATTTGACGAACACCACAATGTAGTCAGGGATGTATTCTGCCTTACATCGAGGGCACTTAGCTTATTGTTGAAACAATCTAACCCCGTCAAGGCTGTGTTTTTCGTTACATCGAGAGAAGCGAGCTGATTGGAAGAACAACTCAGCTCCGTCAAGGCAGTATTCTTCGTTACATCAAGAGCAGTAAGTTGATTAAAGAAGCAATATAAGTTCGTCAGCTGTGTATTCTGTGTTACATCGAGACCGCTGAGTCGATTTTCGGAACAATCTAAATACTCCAACAGCACATTCTGCGATACGTCGAGGGTACGTATAGAATCCTTATTGCAGTATAACTCGGTAAGCCCTATATTGTGGCTGGGGTCGAGAGCAGTGATGTTCGCTCCGTTTTCTTTGCAAGAAAATCCAGTTATGTCTCCGTAAGCGGTTACAGTGTCGTTGGAGGCTCTGTATGTGATTTTAGGACTTAGCCAGTCGGTACCTACTGTAAATGTGGTATCGTGGCTTCCACTCTTTATCTTTACGTGTGTGTTTGGAGCAGTTGCCTTGAAGTCGAGTTTTATAAGCTCTCCTCTCTTGACGGTGAGTTTTATATAGCTACTCATATTTACATTATTGCCTCCTCCACTGCTGCTACACACATAGCTACCTGTAGTGGCAGGTATGTCGGTACTTGTCGTCTGATACTGTACTTTCCAATTCTTGGCGATGGCGTTCTGCTTGTTTGTGGCTAAAACTATAGCTTTATTCGGGTCTGAATCGCTCACCAAAGGGCATATCGTTGCCTTATCGGCAGGCAACCTATCGGGTAACGAGCAGAAAATAGTATCAAGCGATGCCGTAGAGAAAGCATTGCCATAGCAATGTAGCTTTTCGAGCTGTGTGTTACGTCTTATATCGAGCGAAGTGAGCTGATTGTCGCGGCAGATCAACTCTTTCAACATAGTATTGTTCGTTACATCGAGTAAGGTAAAGCGGTTCGAATGGCAGTTTAGCTCTACGAGTTGCGTATTTTTAGTTACATCAAGTGTGCTTAGATTGGCGAGGAAACATCTCAACTTCGTCAACTTCGTATTCTTCGTTACATCGAGCGTACTTAGTTTATTTGAACTACAAAACAACTTCGCCAGCTCCGTATTTTTCGTTACATCGAGCGAAGTGAGCCGATTGAAGTAGCAATCGAGCAATATCAGCGATGTATTCTTCGTTACATCGAGGCTACGTATTGAGTCGCTCGAACAGTTCAACTCTAAAAGCCCTGTATTATGGCTGGGGTCGAGAGCAGTGATGTTCGCTTTGTTGTAGCCGCAATGGAATATTGTTACGTCGCCGTAGACGGTCATAATGGTATCGGTAGCGGTATAGTTGAAGGTTCCCTGAGCCTTATTTACCGTAACAATCTGCTCGTTGGAACCGCTTTTGATTTTTACCGGCGTGCCATCGGCGGCTGCATTAAGGCGGAGTTTTATTTTTGCTCCGTTTTTAACGGTAAGGGTGATATAGCGGCTCATATTCTGTGCCTGAGCCGTAGTGAAGGCAAGAAGCCCTATCGCAAGGGCAAAATTGAATATTATTTTTTTCATACTATATTAAGTTATTATTATTAGAGCGCAAAGGTAACATTTAATTACGATATGCAGTGCGGAGCACAAAATCAATTAGGAATTACGAATTACGAATTACGCGACCTGCAGTGCGAAGCAAATTACGTTTAAGCGTTGAATTGTTGAAGCGGCGTAGGGTGGAAATAAAAAAGGGACGAACCTTGTGTTCGCCCCTACATCGTAATTTATAATTTGTAATTCGTAATTAGGTTTTACCTTTTTACCATCTTCGCTACCGTGCCGTCGGCTTTCACCGTGTAGACACCTGCGGGCAGGTGCGAGACTTCTACCTTGTCGGTATCGGTGGCGTTAGCTACTTCTACTCCGTATATATTATATATCCGCACGATGCGAGCGGTAGCCGAGAGGTATAGAACGTCGCTTACGGGGTTCGGGTAGAAGGTGAGATTCTGCTCGGCAGCAACTTCGGCTATGTCGGTATGTGGTGTACCGCACTCGTAGGTACCTGTAGTAGCGGGTATGTCGGCATCGTTTTTATAGTACTGTACCTTCCAGTTTTTGTCGGTAGCGTTTGCCTTGTTTGTGGCAAGGACGGTAGCTATATTTGACGAAGAAGAGTCGTATATCGGCCGTATCACTCCATTATCCTTGCCTATCCTATCGGGCAGAGCACAATAGATATCGTCGATAACAGTGGTATTAAATTGGTTGCCGTGGCAAGTTAATGTTTTCAACTTAGTATTTTTCGATATGTCGATATTACTTAGGTTATTAGACGAACAATCTAACTCTGTCAGTTGCGTACAAGTACTTAGGTCGAGAGCAGAAAACTTATTTGACAAACACCACAATGTAGCCAGTGATGTATTTTGCCCTAAATCAATGGAACTTAGGTGATTGCTGAAACAATCCAACTCTGTCAGAAGCGTATTCTTAGTTACGTCGAGTGAGGTGAGCCGATTGAAAGAACAGCTTAATTTTTTTAACTCCGTATTCTTAGTTACGTCGAGCGAAGTTAACCGATTGGACGAACAACTTAACTCAGCCAACTTCGTATTTTTCGTTACATCGAGAGTAGTAAGTTGATTTGAGAAACAACTTAACTTTGTCATCTGCGTATTATTCGACACATCGAGGCTACTGAGCCGACTGTTGGAACAATCCAACACTTTCAATAGCGTATTCTGTGATACGTCGAGGATACGTATAGAATCCCTATTACAATACAACTCTGTAAGACCTACGTTATTGCTGGGGTCGAGAGCAGTGATATTCGCTCCGTTTTGGTCGCAATACAACTTTGTTATATCACCATAGATTTTAATTTCAGTGCTGTCTGCCCGATATCGGATGAATGTGCCTGATGAGTCGTTGCTGACCTTAAATGTAGTATCGCGACTGCCACTTGCTATATTTACCAGAGTGTTTGCAGAGTCTGCCTTCAAGACGAGACTGATGGCACTTCCGCGTTTAACATCAAGCGTTACATAGCTGTCCATATTTACAGTATTATGAGGTGTCCCACACACATAACTACCAGTAGTATTGATTTTTATATCATTAACTGCATTTACATATTTTTCCACTTTCCAGTTTTTAGAGGTAGCATTGCTTGCATTGGTAGCTTCAACAATACTCTGCTCGGCTACCGACGAAAATTTGTATAAGGGACATATCGATGAACCATATAACGCAGTAGGTAGGGCACAGTAGATATCGTTTATATCGTCTGTGGTGAAGCTATTACCCCAGCACAATATCTGCCTCAAGCCCCAATTATTATTGTTTATTTCGATAGATCTAAGTTTATTATTTTGGCACCATAACACAATCAACCTTTCATTATTGGTTATATCAATAGTTTTTAGTTGGTTTGATGAACAATCTAACAACTCCAACCATATACTCTGTGAAACATCGATGCTTTTCAACTGATTTGACATACAATACAAAACCCTCAAATTCTGATTATTACTCGGACCTAAGGCTGTAATATTAGCTCCGTTTTCTCTGCAATCGAAGCCAGCTAAATCACCGTAGACGGTCATATCTGTGCCATGAGCAGTGTAGAGTGAAATATTATCTTTCCAGAGAGTTCCGACCATAAATGTGGTATCGTGGCTGCCGCTCGTAATCTTTACGGGCGTATTTGGAGCTAATGCTCTGAAATTAAGTTTTATAGCCTCTCCACTCTTGACGGTAAGCTTTATATAGCTATTCATATTTACACTATTGCCGCTACCATTTGTACACACATATCTACCAGTAGTAGCTATGTTGGCATTATTTTGGAAGTACTTTACATTCCAGTTTTTAGCGGTAGCGTTTTGCTTGTTTGTAGCTAAAACTATAGCTTTATTCGGGTCCGAATAGTTTAGTAAGGGGTATATTGTCGCAATATTGGCGGGAAACTTATCGGGCAACGAGCAGTAAATAGTATCGAGCGATGCAGTAGTGAAGGCATTGCCATAGCAATATAACGTATCGAGCTGTGTATTATGGCTTATATCGAGCGAAGTGAGCCGATTGCCGTGGCAGTTTATATTTATCAACAGAGTATTTTTCGTTACATCGAGTGAAGTAAAGCGGTTCGAATGGCAGTTTAGCTCTACGAGTCGAGTATTTTTAGTTATATCAAGTGAGCTTAGATTGTTGAGGAAACAATTCAATTTCCTCAACTTCGTATTTTTAGTTACATCGAGCGAACCTAATTGATTGGAGTTACAATCGAGCAATTCCAATGAAGTATTCTTTGTCACATCGAGGTTGCGTATGGAGTCGCTAGAACATATCAATTTCAAAAGACCTATATTATGGCTAGGGTCGAGGGCTGTAATGTTAGCTCCGTTGTATCCGCAATCGAATGTAATTACGTTGCCATAGATAGTCATAATGGTATCGGTAGTGGTATGATTAACGATTGTCTGAGCTTTATTTACTATGACTATCTGCTCGTTGGATCCGTTTTTGATTTTCACTAATGTGCTGTCGGTATACGCCTTAAGTTGGAGTTTTATATTTACTCCGTTTTTAACGGTAAGGGTTATATAGCTGCTCATGTTTACTGTCTGTGCCATTGCAGTGGAGGCACTTACGATAAGCCCTACGATGAGGGCGAAAGTAAATATTACTCTTTTCATACTATTATAATTTTAATTATTTTCGAGCGCAAAGATAATAAAAAATTAAGGTTTACAGAACAAATAGAATTCTCAATTTAGTGAGCAAAAAAAGTATGGGCGAATAATAATCCTTCGCCCATACAATCTAAAGCCTATCTTCTAATGTCTAAATTCTAACATCTAACACCTAATTACCTCTTCACCATCTTAGCTACCGTGCCGTCGGCTTTTACGGTGTAGACACCTGCGGGCAGGTGCGAGACTTCTACCTTGTCGGTATTGGTAGCGTGGGCTACTTCGATGCCGTAGATATCGTATATACGTACGATGCGAGCGGTAGCCGAGAGGTAGAGCACGTCTGCCACGGGATTCGGGTAGAGGGTAAGAGCCGACTCGGCTATTGGGAGGTCGATAGCTGTAACATTTTTAGTAATCACCACCTTGCTCTTTACTTTTTCTCCGTTGAGTGCGACACAATGCAGCACGGTATCGAATGCTGCTTCTGCAGGCTGAGTAATACTGCAACCTATCAGGGTCATATTGGCAAAGTCTGCGATAGAGCCATATTGCATTCCCTCTGCCGTTACAGTAGCGTTTTTAATTGTAAGATTGTCTGTTTTGCTATGTCCTGTGATGCCCCATCTGCCTTTGGCATTCACGGTGCAGCTATCGATGATGAGATCTGCTCCGGCTGCATAGATAGCACAGACACTAGGTGTCGTCGTAATGAGTGTTGTCACATTGAGCGTGCCTCCACCGGTGATTGTCATTGATTCATTTAGACCGATACCTGTATTAGTTGAAATCAGGTTGTTGGTACCTACGACATTTAATATCAACCCATCGATTTCCGAACCAATTGCTTGGTAGTAGTCTTTTCCTGCATTGATTGTAGCATTATCGAGAGTGAGAGTTTTGGTCGACGGATCATACTTCACCGTTCCGCTAACGCAGGGAATATTGTTGCAGTTGGCAGAAGTTATCCGCATGCCACTAATATAGAGATTGTACTCGACAGGACACTGAAAATCACCTATAGTATTGATATCGGTATGGATTCCATTAGTGTTGTATGTCTTTAACTTCCAATTTTTATTGGTAGTATTGGCAGAGTTGGTGGCTTCGACGACAGCTACTTCGGATGCCGACGACAACTCGTTCAAGGTGAATATCCGAGCACTATCTACCGGCTCCCTATCGGGCAAATCACAGTAGATTTCGTCGAGTGCAATGGAAGTAAAGTTGTTGCCATAGCAATATACATTTTTCAAGCGCTTGTTATTCGATACGTCGAGGCTCTGCAGAGAGTTGTTGCTACAATTTAGTGTTCTCAACGACGTATTCTCCGCCAGAGAAAGAGTTGTAAGCCCATTGGAGGAGCAATCCAAATCGATAAGTGCCCTATTATTGCTTATATCAAGAGAAGCTATCTGATTGGAAGAACAATTTAAATCTGCCAGCTGCGTATTCAACACTAAGTTGAGTGTCGACAAAGAGTTTTTGCTGCAATTCAGAGTTTTCAACAACGTATTCTTAACTACGTAGATATTGGTGATATTATCCCCGTTTCCGCTACAATCGAAGCCTGTTATATCGCCATATACTTTGAGAGTTGTATCTTGAGAGGTAACGGTAAAGGAGCTTGGCGTGTTGCCATCGTACCAGTCGGTACCGACTATGATATCATGCATACTACTACCGCTCTCAATCTTTACACGTGTATTGGCTATTACTGCCTTGAAATTAAGTTTTATCACCGCACCTCTTTTAACATCAAGAGTGATGTAACTATCCATATTGATGTCATGAGGTGCACCGCATACGTATGTACCCGTAGTAGCAGTTTTATTGACGTTTCCTAAAACACACCTTACTTTCCAGTTCTTATCGATAGCATTTTTTGCATTAGTAAGAGATAAAGTATCTATATATGTAGAAGTTGTATCTATTATAGGTATTATAGATCCCAACCCTTTCGTACTACGATTGGGTAAAGCACAGAAAATATCGTCGAGTGCATTTGTCGATAGCCGATTAGAGAAGCAACCTAAAACATACAACTGACTACAATTACTTATATCTATAGATGAGAGCCTATTGTTGTAACACTCTAATCTCTCCAAGTGTGTGCAATTACTTACATCAAGTGATGTGAGTAGATTAAAAGGACAACATAACTCCCTCAATGAATTATTATTTGCTAAATATAGAGCTCTGAGCTGATTTTCGGAACAGTATAAAGTTTCCAATTTTTTATTCTCCGACACGTCAAGCTCAGTGAGTCTATTTGAGAAACAATGTAAAAGGGTCAACGATGTATTTTTCGATACATCAAGAGCAGTAATATTAGCAATACTATCTTTTTTACCGCAAGAGAACTCTGTTATGTCACCATATATGGTTATAGTGTTGGCAGCACATTTGTAATTAATAACTAAAGGAGAGAGATCGCCTACCATAAATGTAGTATCGCTACTGCCACTTACTATTCTTACTGGAATATTTTCTTCGTATGCCATCAAGCGTAACTCTATCGAGTCTCCTCTTCTGGCAGTAAGCGTGATATATTTTTCCATATTTAAGCCACTACCGCTACACTCGTAATCACCTTTTGTAATGATATCGACACCATTTCTAAATATCACTCTCCAGTTTTTATTTTTGGCATTCTGTGCATTGGAGGCTATAATACTATAATAATTGTATTCCGATTGATCGTTTGCGATTATTAGCTCGCCTTGTTCTTTACCTTTCCTATCGGGCAATAAGCAGTATAATTTATTGATAGCCCTAGTAGAAAAATAGTTATGATGAGCTAATATTTTGGTCAGTCCACTATTGTTACTTGCGTCGACTAAGAAAATGCTATTGAAGTTAAAACTGCAATCGAACTCCGTTATATCACCATATATTTTAATCTCGCTACTGCGTGCAGCATATTCAATAAAAGTACCATATAAGCTATTGGTGATATTAAATGTAGTATCGCGATTGCCATCTACTATCTTTACCTGTGTGTTTACAGAGTCTGCCTTCAAGGAGAGGCCGATCTTTCTTTCATTTAAGATAAGTCTTACATATTTTTTCATATTTACTCTATTGCCGCCACCGTTGCTACACATATATTTACCGGTAGTAGCCGGTATGTCGGTATTGGTAGATAGATATTGTACTTTCCAGTTCTTTACAATGGCGTTCTGCTTGTTTGTAGCGAGAATAGTAGATTTATTCGAGTCCAACGAGTCTACTAAGAGGTATATCTTTCCATTTTCGAAGGTAAACCTATATGGAAGTAAGCAGTAAAGGGTATCGAGTGATGAAGTAGTGAAGGTATTAGAATAACAATATAACTTATTTAGCGCAAAATTACTACTCACATCTAGCGAAGTAAGCAAATTGTCGTGGCAGTCCAACTCTTTAAGCAGAGTATCATTCTTAATATAAAGCGTGGTCAAGCGGTTGGAATGGCAATTTAACTCTGTTAGTTGCGTGTTATTTGTTACATCAAGAGTACTTAGATTGTTGAGAAAACATTTCAACTTCGTCAACTTCGTATTTTTCGTTACATCAAGCGAACTTAGTTTATTTGATCCACAAAACAACTTCGTCAACTCCGTATTCTTCGTTACATCAAGCGAACTCAACTGATTGGAGTTACAATCGAGCAATTCCAATGAAGTATTCTTTGTCACATCGAGATTGCGTATGGAGTCGTTGGCACAATTCAATTCTAAAAGCCCTGTATTATGACTGATATCGATACCGATAATGTTTGCTCCGTTGTTTTTGCAATAAAACTTAGTTATGTCGCCATAGATAGTTATAATAGTGCCTAAGGAAGTATTGAAAAAATATCCCTTATTTTTATTTGCATGTCTAACATCCCCTATATTGTTGTTTTTAATTTTTATAGGCGTACTATCAGCTGCTGCTGCATATTCGAAAGATATCATCTTATTTTTCTTGACAGTCAGAGTGATATAACTGTTCATGTTTACTGTCTGTGCCATCGCTGTGGAGGCACTTGCGAGAAGCCCTACTG
>CAJPNS010000029.1 GCA_905372135.1 Porphyromonadaceae bacterium
GTCGTGGGTCGCTTGCCGCCGATAATTTCGAGGAAATATCATCTCCGAATTACCCCCGACGGCTACAAAGGTAATATCTTTTTTGCATTCTGCAAAAAAATTAAGAAGTAAGAGTTAAAAATGAAGAAATGGAGGAATGGAGGAATGTAGGGATGTAGGGATGTTGAAGCGTGTAAGCGTTTAATGAATGTTTCTCTTGGGCTTTGCCCAAACCCACTTCATTTTTTCTCGAAAAAACTGATTATCTTTTAGGCGGCTATCGATATATTCAAGCAACTTATCAGGATCTCTCAGCATCTTATTCCTACGGTCTTCTAAGTTTACTTCTACGATATGTGCATCATCTACTCCACCTTCTTTCAGAGCATTCGAAAACAGGTTGAAGAGCAGATACGACTTGCCGCATCTTCTCATACCGGTGATGACTTTGACCATCCCGTTATGTCTTAAATCCATCAGCCGCTTGAGCAACGAGTCACGTTTTATCTCCATGTGGTTCTATATTTTTGCGGAAGTCCGCATTTTTATCGACTGCAAATATAGATAAATAATAACATACCTCCAAAAAGAGAATCTTGTAGTATTATTTGATTATAAAGCATTGCTTTCCGGAAAAACTTTTTTCAGTGCGAAGTACAAATCAAACGTTTCGATGTTTAAACAATTACACGCTTCAATGCCTACTGAAAAACACAGCGTTTGCCATACTCCGTATATATATGCTCAAATTGTAGCCGCTACACCTCGGCGAGCAGTGTACTCTCTTCGGCGTCGTCGGTGTCGGCGTCGGTGGTCGGAGGCTCGTAACGTCGGCTATTGATAGCGAAATCGAGCTTATGAGCATTAGCCATCTGCTCGAGGGCAGAGAGGAACGAAGTACTTATCTTTACACGGTGTTTGCTATTGAGGAGTACGCTGCTACCGTCTGTCGTGTCTGCGACGTGGAGCGAAAGGTCGGTGCTACCGGCATTGCCGACTATGAGCTGAGTGAGTTGGTCTACGGTGTCGTGGTCGATAGCCTCGAGCCGTGTGTAGAGGGTAAGCCTCTTGAGCAGTTCGTCGGACTTGTCGTTGATAATCTCTATCTGTTTTACATTAATCTTCACGTTGCGATATATCTTCTCGGGTGTCACCTTGTCGGCAGTGGCATCGGCTACGATAGTCCCCTTCACTATGACGAAGGCGTCTTTGTCGAGCATCTCACCATATTTTGAAAATATTCTGTCTTCTTGGCGGAACCCGTCGAATAGCCTAAGCTCTATCTGGTCGGTATAGTCTTCCATAGAGAAGATAGCGTACCGATTGCCGCGACTCGATGTCTGATGTCGGACACCGAGTACGATACCGCCTATAGAGAAGTCGATCTGTCGGTTTCGTACCTTCGAAAACAATATCTCGTCGTTCGGTATTGCGTCGAGCTCTCTTTTTATCTCCTTCTCGATATTTTTGAGCTCGATTACCGAGTGCGAACAGCCGTATTGTATGATGCTTCTGTATTTATCGAGCGGATGGGCTGATAGATATATGCCGACATACTCTTTCTCGAGGTTAAGACGCTGTAGGTCGCCCCAAGGTGCCGTAGCCTTCTTTAGCTTCGGATATGTGGTCTCGAACTCGTCTTCACCGAAGAGAGAGTTCTGCAGCGAAATCTTTGCTGCCTGAGTGTTGCGTCCCCAGTCGAGCAGAGTGTTGATATTGGTGTCGTCGTCGGCAAAGAAATCTTCGCGCTTGAAGTCTGCGAATGTATCGAAAGCACCCGAATAGACCATGCTCTCGATGGTTTTCTTGTTGCACGTCTTAAGGTTGACCCTCTCTAAGAAGTCGAATACAGAGGCGAACCGTCCGTTCTTGTGTCGCTCCTCGATGATGCTGCATACAGCAGCCTCTCCTACATGTTTGATACCTCCGAGCCCGAAACGTATCTCGCCTTTGTCGTTGACGGTAAACGATAGCTCCGATTCGTTGATATCGGGCAGTAATACGGGAGTTTTGATAGTCCGACACTCCTCCATGAACTTATTTACTTCGACGATCTTGTCTTTGTTGAGTGTAAGGTTGGCTGCCATAAACTCGGCGGGGTAGTGTGCTTTAAGATATGCCGTCTGGTATGCGAGTATTGCGTAGCAAGTGGAGTGCGATTTGTTGAAGGCATACGAGGCAAATTTTTCCCAGTCTTCCCATATCTTTTCGAGAATATCGATATCGTGTCCGTTTGCTTTACCGCCGTCGATGAACTTCGGTTTTAGCTCTGCAAGTAGCTCCTTTATCTTTTTACCCATCGCCTTTCGGAGCTGGTCGGACTCGCCTCTGGTGAAGTTTGCAAGCTGCCTCGAGAGCAACATCACCTGCTCTTGATATACGGTGATACCGTAGGTGTCTTTGAGGTATTTTTCCATTACAGGTATATCGTATGTGATAGGCATCCTTCCGTGTTTGCGGTCGATGAAATCGGGTATGTAATCCATCGGACCGGGTCTGTAGAGAGCGTTCATAGCTATGAGGTCTTCTATCGACGAGGGGTGAAGTTCTTTCAGATACTTCTGCATCCCCAAGCTTTCGAACTGAAATACTCCTACCGTATTGCCCTGTGCGAAGAGGTCGAACGTAGCCTTGTCGTTCCAGTCGATATTGTTTATATCGATATCCACTCCTTTCGACCGCTTTATGTTGGCTACGGTCTCTTTCATTATCGATAGGGTTTTGAGTGCCAAAAAGTCCATCTTTATCAGCCCCACCTTCTCTATGACATGTCCGTCGTATTGAGTTACAAGCACGTCGGCACTCTCTTCTTCCTTGTCTTTGGCAGTAGATAGCGGTACGAATTTAGTAAGGTCGTCGGGAGCAATGATTACCCCGCAAGCATGTACGCCCGTCTGCCGTACGGTGCCTTCGAGCTGCTCGGCATATTTCATCATTTCGGCTATATGGGGCTTCTCTTTGCAAACATCTTGCACCTCTTTGCAGTACTTGAGGATGTTTTTGATGTTCATTTTAGGCGTTTTGCCTTTTTCGTCTTTGTAACCCTCCAGAGAGTCGGGGATAAGGTTTTTCAGTGCGTTAACCTCCGGTAGCGGCACCTCTTGGATGCGTCCTACGTCGGTGATAGCGAGTTTGGTAGCCATAGTACCGTAGTTGATGATATGGGCTACACACTCTTTGCCGTACTTGCAGGTAACCCATTCGAGTACCTTGGGCAGCCCGTCGTTGTCGAAGTCGATATCGATATCGGGCAGCGATATACGGTCGGGGTTGAGGAAACGCTCGAAAAGCAGGTCGTACTTGAAAGGATCTATATTGGTGATACCCAAACAATATGCAGCCACAGAGCCGGCAGCCGAGCCACGTCCGGGTCCCACCCAGACACCCATACTGCGAGCCGCCTTTACGAAGTCTTGTACGATGAGAAAATATCCCGGGAAACCCATAGATTTTATGGTATTTAGCTCGAAATCGATTCTCTCCTTTATTTCGGGAGTGATTTCGGAGTATCGCGTCGTTGCTCCGTCGTAAGTGAGCTTTGCCAGATAGTCGGCTTCGAGTTTTATTCGGTGTAGTTTGCTTACGCCTCCAAGCTCTTTGATACGTTTCTCGGCTGCTTCGGGAGCCATCTCTTTGCCTTCGGCATTGATGGTGAACTCTTTTATAAGGTCTTCGTCGGTGTATTTCGCGTTGTACTCCTCTTGGGTGCCAAATTCGTGCGGTATCTCAAACTTAGGCATAATCGGATTGGAGTCGAGCGAAAAAGGCGTAACCTTATCGGCTACTTCGAGCGTATTCGAGATGGCTTCCGGATATTGGTCGAAAATTTCTGCCATCTGTTCGGGCGTTTTCATATACTCTTCTTTGGTATAGTTCATTCGTCCGCTGTCGCTTATCTTCTTGCCTGTGCTCAGGCATACCAGACGCTCGTGAGCATCGGCGTGCTCTGCCTCTACGAAGTGTATGTCGTTGGTGGCTATTATCTTGGTATCGGTTTTCTTGGCAAGCGATATTATAGCTTCGTTTACTCGCAACTGATTCAGATAGGTCTCGTCGCTGATACCGATGCGAGTGGGTTTGTGTAGCTGCATTTCGAGGTAGAAGTCGTCGCCAAACACACGTTTGAACCACAAGATAGTCTCCTCTGCTCGTTGGAGGTCGTCGTTTAAGATATATTGCGGTATCTCTCCGCCGAGGCAGGCAGAGCTCACGATTATTCCCTCGCTGTATTGTTCCAATACGTTTTTGTCGATTCGCGGTCGCTGGTAGAATCCGTCGATCCACGATATCGATACGAGTTTACACAGATTTTCGTAGCCTTTTCTGTTTTTTGCTAATAATATGAGGTGGTAACCACTCATATCGACTATTATTTCTTTGTTTTTCCGCTCACTGAATACCTTTTCTTTCTTGTCTTTGTCGTATAGAGTGCGTGCCGCACAATACGCTTCGACGCCCACTATCGGCTTGAACTCCTGTATGCGATCGTATTGCTCTTGGTCTATTTTACCCTTTTCAAGATTGTTTTTCGACTCGCTTTTTACTCGCTTTACGTAGTCGAGAAACTCCTTTACGCCATACATTACTCCATGGTCGGTCAGAGCTACTGCCGGCATATTGTATTTTATGGCTTTATCGACGATATCTTCTATTCGGCTCATACCGTCGAGCACAGAGAAGTTGCTATGAACATGTAAGTGAACGAAACTCATAAATATTTTTATCTTGCTGAATTATAGTGATATGCTTTGTGGTGTTTTCGGTCTGCAAGTTACGAAAAAAACTCCGAACAGCACTATAATCTATATCATAAAAATGTTTTGGGTATGTTTATGAGCCATCTAACGACGATGTAGCTGACCGCCGAAAAAAATATTGTCCCCAAAAACTATTTTTCGGAGACAATACCACAAATATATTTAATTATTTTTGTTGGATAAAAGCTCTGACAGTACCGTCTGTCGAGGGCGGCAACATAGAGACGGCAAAGCCCTGACCAAGTAAAATGTCGAGTAGCGGAGCCGGCACGAACGGGGCTATAAGTTCGAGGGTCTCGCCTTTCGAAAGTTCCGCAGCACGCTTTATTACAATGTCTTTCGGGTGATTGCCTTGTGCTATCATCGGGCGAACGTCGATAGTATCCGTTACAGATGTCGGAGCCGCCGAGAGTACTGCTATGCCGTCGTATTCATCAGCATCGCAGACACAGCTCTGAGGCGACGATACACCGACAGCCTCACGCAACGCGTTTATCATCTCCGCAATATTGTAGCCACCAGCCTTTGCAAGCTGTTGCAGCGATGTCGCTTTCGCTACCGTATTGCGAAGTGCCGGATTGTCGAGGGCGGCAAATGCCGAAGAGTAATCTTTGAGCGTCTGCTCGAGAGTCGGATAATGCAGCAGAAGGTCTGCTATCTTGGTATCGGGTGTTATGTCTGTTTTATTTGTGTTCATACGATAGAAGCCTTTGGTCGCCTTGTAGTTGGCGAAGATTAGTAATATCCTGAGTAACCTCCACTACACCGAGATACTCGCCGCCCTTGCTGCGAACGGCTGTATATTCGATATAAATGAAACGTCCGCCCATAAAGTTCGAGAGCCAGAAGGCGGCTTTGTTCTCTCTGCCGCTCTTGAAGTCGTCGAGTATCTGCTCCACGATATGCACGCTACCCGGCGGGTGGCACATACGTACGTCGCGACCGATGATAGATCTGTTGCGTTCGAAAACGCGGTTCGGCGAATGCGAGAAGAAACGCACCTTGTCGTTTTTGTCTACAAAAGTGATATCGATGGGCAGATGAAGGAACAGAGCCTCGAGCTCATCGATATCGAAAGCTCCCGACGACAGTACGACGGCATCGGTCGATGAATACTCTACCTTCTCGACATTCACCCCCTGCGGCTTCCATTCGTCTTCGGGGTCGAAGAGCGTATAGCCGAATTCGGGTGTTTCTCGATAAATCTTATACCACTCCTCTTCGGTGAGCGTATCCATACACATCGGCAGCAGTATCTCCTCTTCTTTCATCACCATACCGCCTATCATATCGGCTACGGGGTCGAGCAGCAGGGCGACCGCAGACCGCAGTTCGTCGGCTGTGCTTATCTTTGCCGCCAGAGCCTCGTGAGCGGCTTTCAGTGCAGCACGCGTCTCGTCGTGCTTGCCCCACATCACTTTCGGCGGACCTGTAATGAGGTGTTTTTCCATATACGGAAACAACAGATACTCCTTGCGTTTGTAGTGTTTGTCTACGTCGGAGAAATTGTTGAACAACGTACGTAATTGCAGCACGAAGCCCGTTACCTGAGAGTCGTCGATGGTCTGTATCTGCTCCCGCACCGAGTAATATTTCTCTATCTCGGCTCGCAGAGCAACGTTCTCTTGCTTGAACGTATCCACAGGATGACCGGCAGGGACTTCTTTGGCTCCCTCCAAGTCGATACTGCCGTCGAGGACGGCTGTGTGTAGGTCGCAAAACTCGAGTATCTCCTCTTCGCTAAGAATAGCGTTGTCAATAAGCTCCTGCTCCACCTCTACCACCTCGTTGTAAGGAATGCTGCGAAGTACCTCTATCAGGCGGTTGCGGAGCAAGTCGGGACTCTCGCCCTCGTGTAGACGCACAAGCATATGACGCAGAAGCTCTTTACGTTGCGACGAATTGTTTATAAATTCACTCATATATAATTATCTTTTTTTTAATGATAAATAAATGATAACTATTACTCACCGCGTATCATAGTAAGCAACATCTTGAAACTCTCGGTAGCCCGCAGAGCGTGCGGTACTTTGGCAGGCATAATGATGCAATCGCCTTTACGTAGTTGATGAGGGTTGCCGTCGATACGTATCTCGGCTTCGCCGTCGAGTATCTGCACAAATGCGTCGTAATCGGCAGTGTGTTCGGTAAGTCCTTGACCTTTGTCGAAGGCAAACAGAGTGATATTACCTACGCTGTTTTTGGTAACTTGTTTGCTGATGATAGCTCCCTGAGCATATTCTATCGAGGCTTCGAGAGCTATTGCCGTTGCTTTGGGATATGTTGTCATTTGTATTAAAATTTATTGGTTTATAAAATAAAATTGTATATGCAAAAGTAATCTATGCTACGGACAGAATATGTAACCGTAGTTACAAATGGTGTTTTTTTATTAGGGATTAGGTGTTGGGGATTAGGTATTGGGTCGTTGAGGCAATTCATAAATAGCCTAAATGACCCAACCTTTTTTGCTTTTCGCAAAAAAAAACACTATCTTTGCCACTGTCAAAAACAGTTACGACCGGCAGTTGTTTAGCAAGTTACGAATTTCGGACTGTAAAGAGGAGTTTTACGATGAAAATAAAAAAGATGATATATTTATTCTGGTACAAGGAAAAAAGACAAAAAATATGATCATCAGAGCAATCACTCCCAATGAATACCCACTTTTAGACGCGATTTTCTGTACTATCTTAGTGTGAGAGCCAATTTTCGGGATTCTCGTAAGATGCATTCTCGTTGAGGATGTAGAAGTTGAGTTCGCTCTTGTTGTTTTTCTGAGCTATCTTGCCTATCTTTTGGCGAGCCTTTATCTTATCGCCTTTTTTCACGTAGAATAGAGATAGTTGTGCGTAAACGGTAGAGAATGAGCCATGAGTGATCCAGATGATATATCCTGAGCCGGGTTCGTACATCACCTCGAATACTGTGCCGTCGAATACGGCTCTGGCTTCAGCCCCGTCGGGCGTGATTATGTATATACCACTATTGTTCTCTATTGCATTAGTGGTCGGATTGGTCTGTCGCCCGAAATGACGGTATATACGTCCGCTCTCGACAGGCATAGGCAGATTACCTTTGTTTTTCGAGAAGTTGCCTGTAAGTATCTGATCTTCCTTGTATTGTTTATATTCTGTCTCTGTTATTACGGCATCCTTACTTTTGTTTGAACTTGCTGTCTTGGTGTTGCTTTTCGTGCTATTACCTTTGGCAACCTGTTCTTTACGCTTTTTTTCTGCGGCAGCCTTGCGAGCTACTTCGGCTTTTTTACGGTTCTCTTCGGCTACTTTTTTCCGTATGAGATTGTTGAGATTATTCTGCCTTTGTTGTTCTTCGCGTATGGTGGCGTTGTATTCCTGCTCTTTTTGATTGTAGGTTTTAAGCAGTTGGTTTTGTTGGTCTCGCTTCTGTGTGAGAGTCTTGTTTTGCTGCTCCTTTTCCGAAAGCGACTGCGACTTCTGGGCTATGTAAGTATTAAGTATCTGCTCTTTGTCTATTACATCTTTCGTCAGTTTTTTTATTTCCAATACTTGTGTCTTTCGGTAGGTATACATCTCAATCAAATATCTTGTTCGGCGAATGGCTTGGCTGAAGTTTTTTGCTGAAAAAATGAATAGAGTAGGAGAGAACTGTTTTCTCAGAATGACGTTTCTCGAGATGGCAGTAGCATACTCTTTTTTAATTACTTCGAGTCGCTGTGTGAGCCCCGTCTTTTCGGTTTCCAGTGAGGCAATATCTCTATTAAGTCCATCTATCTCAGAGTTTATCGAGAATATTAAGTTGTTTATCTCTTTCATCGATTGAGATAGCAGTTTTATCTCTTTTTCGGTGCCTTTACGCGATCTCTTGGTATCGTCGAGTAACTTTTGGGTTGCCTCGAGCCTCTCTTGTGCTTTACGTTTCTGAGCTTCGAGTTCTTTGATCGATTGTGCATTTACCGATATTGTAAATACAAGTAAAGTCGATAAGGCTATAAAGGCTGTTTTTACTGACATTATTGTGTCTTTAAAAAAGATAGTGTGTTTATAAACAATGAGATAGTGCTAATATTCTATATTCAAATGATTTGCGAACACTGTGCTTTGGTGTATCTGCCGATATTGACAGTGCCTATTTCGAACGGTTTGTTTATTTCTATTTTCTTGATATTGATTTTCAGTCGGAAATTGTCTGTCGGCAGACTCGTCTTTGCCTCTATTACGGTGGGGAACGTCTTCTTGTCTATTATCTTGAAATCGGCATAATCGACACGAATCAACTGCGACATATTTTGTATTACACTCATAGACGTAAGTGTATAGCTTGGCGATATTTCCATAATGTGCTTATACATATTGGAGTCGGGTCTCGACGCAAGTATGAATTTATCTGCCATCTGAGTAGAGACGTACGAGTCGTCTATATTGGAGTTGGGGGCGATACTGAAGATATTGTTTGTAAGCAGAGATTCTATCATACCGTACGATACTTCAGCCTTCAACATTTTTGATAGATATTGATACGAATTGTCGCAGTATTGGCGGTTTAATTTGTCGAAAACATAGAATCGCTCAGGAGTGAATTTGAGCCGAAACAGCTCTATACCCAACATTGGGAATATCGATATGCTTATCTCTTTACCCTTTATTATCTGCATTTTAGCCGATACATAGTAGCTTTTTGTGTCGTTGGTGTACTCTATGGCTGCATCCGATAGGTTCAGAAACTGTATCTCCGTATTTGCTCCACGATACTGACTGACAATATCTTTTACCGTCAGAGTCTGTGTTTTGGGTGTCGTCGTATGGTTAATCTTTGCTGCAGAATATTTTGGTCTACAGCCGACAAAAAATATTGCAGGCAAAAGTATTAATATAGATGCTCTTTTCATAAAAATGATGTGTGTTGTTTGTTTTTGCAAAGTTAGTAATTAGTTTTCGTTATTTCATAATGCTTCGGCTACAATAAACGTACTACCACCGATATAAATGAGGTCGTCGGCAGCTGCGTTTCTACGGGCGGCAGCTATTGCCTTGCGTACGGTCTTGTATGTGTTTCCGCTAAGTCGATGATTATGAGCCTCCCGAGCAAGAATGGTTTCGTCTAAAGCACGTGGTATGGAGGCTTTTGTGAAATAGTATGTAGCGTCGTTGGGTAGAAGCTTATAGATATTATCGCGTCTCTTATCGGCAACCATACCGAAGACTATATGTAGACGGTGGTAGTGTTGTTTTTTTAGCTGTTCGACGATGAGAGCTATTCCGGCTTCGTTGTGTCCCGTATCACAGATAGTGGTCGGTCGGTCTCCAATTATTTGCCATCGCCCCATAAGTGCCGTAAGTGTGGCGACGTGTGCAAAACCCTCTGTAATAGACTGCTGCTTGATATTTAAACCCGCTTTTTGTAGTAGGTCGATAGCAGCCAGTGCGGTGCGTCGATTGTGGTCTTGGTATATTCCTTGCAATTGGCAGTCGGGCAGAGGTTTATCTTTACAGTATTGGTCGGCAAATACTATTGGTGCCCCTACGCTTTGGGCTTTTTCGATGAAGATATCGGCTACCTCGCTTTGAGTTTGCCCTATCACAATAGGAGTATCGGGTTTGATGATACCTGCTTTTTCGGTAGCTATCTCCTGCACTGAGTCGCCAAGTAGGTCTGTATGGTCGAGACTTATATTGGTGATAACCGATATAATGGGTGAGATAATATTGGTGCAGTCGAGCCTACCGCCGAGCCCAACTTCTACGACGGCAATATCTACGCTCTCTTCGGCAAAATAGTTGAATGCCATCGAAGTAGTAATCTCGAAAAACGATGGTTTTATCTCTTCTATGAGTTTTTTGTGCTTTTGTACGAATAGCGATACTCGCCGTTTGGGTATATGCTTCCCATTGATACGGATACGCTCGCGGAAGTCTTTCAAATGTGGCGATGTATAAAGCCCCACCCGATAACCTGCCGATTGCAGTACAGCCGCCAAAAGATGCGAAGTAGACCCTTTACCGTTGGTGCCGCCGACGTGTATGGTTTTGAATTTTCGATGCGGAAACCCGAAGTATTTATCCAGCAATAGGGTGTTTTCCAAACCCGTTTTATATCCTTGCTTGCCTACCGTCTGAAACATAGGTGCAGTAGAGTACAAGAAATCAATAGCTTCGGAATATGTCATTTAATATAGATTAAGCGTATGGTAAATCTAAAAAAACATTATTTATTTGTCAACCAAATATTTTATTTATAGGTTTTTGAATGCCTCTATTGCCGCCGATATATCGGGAGCTCTGAAAACGGCGTTACCTGCTACGAGTACATCTGCTCCGGCACGGTATATATTTGCCGCATTGTCGAGATTTACTCCTCCATCGACCTCTATAAGTGCCTTAGAACCTTTGCGTTCTATCATAGAACGTAGGCGGGCTACCTTAGAGTATGTATTTTCGATGAATTTCTGCCCGCCAAAGCCTGGATTTACAGACATTATCAATACCAAATCCACTTCGTTTACTATATCTTCGAGCAATTCTACCGGAGTATGCGGATTGAGAGTGACTCCTGCTTTCATACCTGCTTGTCGTATAGCTGTTGTAGTACGATGAAGATGGGTACATGCCTCATAATGAACGTTCATCATCATAGCTCCGATATTCTTACATTCGTCTATGAATTTGTTCGGCTCTACTATCATAAGATGCACATCAAGAGGCTTTTGGCTTAGTTTTTTCACACATTCGAGTACCGGAAAACCAAACGAAATATTCGGTACGAATACTCCATCCATTATATCGATATGCAACCAATCGGCTCTGCTACTGTTTATTATATCTATATCACGAGCAAGATTGCCGAAGTCTGCACTCAATAGCGAGGGTGCAAGCATTTTGTTACCTGTCATTACTGTCGTATTTTTTATTTCTTACTATAAATGAGCCGATTATCGTAATGATGAAACCAATTATTAAGTTGCTCAGAAAACTGCTTGCAGTAAACATTTTTGGTGTGTATGCCGTATCTATTATCTGCTCCATTTCCGACTCGGATATTACAGACGAACTTAGCGTTTGTGTAAGGCGTTCCATCAATTGGCTCGATATTTCTTTCAAATTAATTAAAAAATCGGTATTAATCCACTGTACATAGATGAATATGAATACACTGCATATAAGCGATGCTCCGACAAACATCAGTAAGAAATAGCGAAAAGCCTGCCAATAGGTGAATAAATCGTCGTTCACTCTGCGACGACAATCGATAGCAAAATATACCGCTACTATTGGGATAATTATTTTCAGTAGTACTACAAGAATGAGCATCAGCATATTACTCGATGTTCCAAATACAAAGTGCATTATAAACAATGCTCCTAAAACGGGAGCAAAGTATAGAGCGTGCCGATAGATATTATTCATATTTCATTATTTATTTTATTGATATACAATTTATTTTATCCAACCATCGTATGTGAATTTACATTGACGGAATTCGGGCGATATATATATATAAGTATCTTTTATTTTGTTTTTTATCCACTTAGAAAGTATCTCTTGGCTTTTTACATTTTCGCAGTATCGTTTTATTACCTGATAGTCGTCGGTGAGATTGGCTTTGTGTGAGTCGAGTTTGTCTTTAACTTTCACTATTACATACACTTCTCTTCCAAGCTGCGGGTCTATCATTGTGATTGGTGTTGAGATATCGCCTTTTTGCATATTGTACACCTGTTTGGCTATGTCGGCAGGTAGATTCTGGTATTCGAAGCGAGTAGAGCCGTTATTGGCGTTCGACATCAGACCTCCGTTGAATTTGGTGTTTTTGTCCGACGAAAAGTTTGTTGCTGCCTCTTCGAAAGTAAGTCGATTGTTTTTTATCTCATTTGCAATACTATCGAGGCGTGCAAGAGTAGCTGTCTTTACACTATTCGATACTTTCGGACGCATCAGTATATGCCTGCAATTGATACGGTCGCCTTTGCGTTCGACAAGCTGTATAATGTGGTATCCATAAACGGTTTCCACTACACGCGATACTTTGCCTACCTCTTGAAGGTCGAAAGCTATATTCGAAAATTCGGGTTCCATCATTCCTCTACCGAAAAAGCCCAAATCGCCACCTTGTTTTGCAGTTGCCTCATCTTCGGAATACAAGCGTGCAAGCATAGTGAAGTCTGCATTACCTTTGTTTACACGTTCGGCAAGCTCACGCAGACGCTCTTTCACCGCTTCTTTATCTTCTTCGTTGATTTGAGGCTCGAGCCTCACTACCTGAACCTCTACCGTAGCGGGCATAGTCGGTATGCTGTCTTGTTTGAGTCCGTTGTAAAATTTGCGAACTTCGGACGGCGATATTTTGCTGTTGCCTACAATCTTTTGTTGTACTTCTTGTATTATCATTTGGCGTTTGATAGCTTCGAACATCTCTTCGCGTATTTCGTTGAGCGATTTTTTGAAATATTCTTCGAGTTTCTCTTGCGAACCTATCTCGGCAATATATTGATTTATCTGCATATTGACGCGCGTAGATACTTGTCCCTCATTTGCATATATACTATCGAGCGTAGCCTGATGCAGAAACAACTGTTGGATTGCTATCTGTTCGGCTATGATGCAGTTTGCATTGCCTGTATCGAATTTAGTACCGTTGTACTGAGCTATTTGACGTTGTTCTTCTATTTCGGATTTGAGTATCGAATTTTCGCCTACAATCCAGACTATACCGTCTATCGGTTGTTTGGCACTTATTACTACCGAACTCAGAAATATTACAAATGCGATTAATCTTTTCATTATATGTGTGTTATGTGTTATTTGAGGATGTCTATTTCTTTCTATTAAAATTGATTACAACGTTGCCTTTTTTCTGTTGTTTTTCTAACATGTTGTTTAGATAGTTGTCTATAAATGTTTTATCGTTGTTCTCTTGTAGCAAAAAGGCGATTTCGGTTTTTGCCAGTTCGAGTGGCATCTCTGCGTCTTTGGGAAGAATATCTACTATTTTTATCAGATAAACGAACGCTTCATCTTTGTACTCATATATGGTATTAGGTTTCAGGTCGTTATAGTTGTCGGTTATCTGTTTGGGTACGAGGTAACTCATCGTAGTTAGGCTTGTCCATTTTTCGAGGAAAAAAGAGTAGTCAAACGGCTGTTTGAGGCTTAGACGTTCGATTTCGTCTATCGACTTTTGGTCGGTTTTTTTTAAGTTGTCGTGTAACCGTTTGATATTGGGCGAATTGCTCGATATGCGAATAACGGCTCCTTTTATCATAGGCTCTGCGAGCAAGAAACGTCCTTTGTTTTCGGAATAAAATTTGATAATGTCCTCGTCTGCAGGGCTATGGCTATTGTCTTTGATTAGTACCTGCTTGTATTTATTGAGTATAAGTGTTTGTCGGTATTCTTCTACTTGCCTGTTGATTTGCTCGTCGTTTTTATAGTAATCGGCTGCCTCTCTGTACAATATCTGATTTATAGCCCAGTCTTTCAGGTAGTTTCTTATATATTCGATACTATCGGAGGAGTTTCTAGATAGCTCGATAATATTTTTTATATCTGATACTTTTAGAGTCTTATCGAAAGCTTTGGCTACAATATTGTCGGCTACAGTCGTTTGTTTGCCTTTACAGCACAAGGAAAACACTACAATAGAGGCTATAAATAAATATTTTCGCATTTATGAGTGAAAAACGTAATATTGATATTTCTACTACAAGAATGCAAAGTTAGCTTTTTTACATAGAAAAACAAAGGTACGTCGATTAAAAATATCTTTAAGGCGCGGTAATATACAAGAAAAGAGCTATATGTCAATCATATAACTCTTTGCCTCTTTTGTAGCGGAGGCAGGATTCGAACCTACGACCTTCAGGTTATGAGCCTGACAAGCTACCACTGCTCTACTCCGCGATATTGAAATGCAAAGGTACTACATTTTATTGAATACACCAAATAGTGTAGACAAAAAAATCTTACCTCACTCATATATAGATAGATATAAACTAGTTGCGGTTTATTCTACTTTACTTTATAGCCAGCTTCTTCGATAGCTTTCCTGATATCGGCGTCTTTAATATCGTCTGCCTCGATGGTAGCCGAGTGAGTTTCCAAGCTCACTTCCGCTTTCACTCCCAACTTGTTTAGGGCATTTTGCACGTGTTTCACACAGTTTGGGCACATCATACCCTCTATTCGAAAGATTTTTTTTGTCATTTGCTTATTACTCTCGTTTTTAATATGTTTACTACTATATGTTTTAAATGATTTCAGTCGTAATGCGTTAGTTACTACGAAGATACTACTTAGACTCATAGCAGCGGCTCCAAATATCGGAGTGAGCCTAAGCCCCCAAATAGGGTAGAGTACCCCTGCCGCTAATGGAATACCGATGATATTGTAAAAAAACGCCCAAAATAAATTTTGCTTTATATTGGTTATCACTGCCTTACTTAGTTTTATTGCAGACGCTATACCAAGCAGGTCGTTTTTCATAAGTACTATATCGGCGCTTTCGACGGCAATATCCGTACCGTTGCCGATGGCTATTCCTATATCGGCTCTTGCCAGTGCGGGAGCGTCGTTGATACCGTCGCCTACCATAGCCGTTTTGTTACCTTCAGCCATAAGCGTGGCCACAATACGCTCTTTTTCTTGAGGTAACACCTCCGATATGGCTCTGTCGATACCTACTTCTTGGGCTATATTGTTTGCTACATATTTATTGTCGCCGGTGAGCATTACGGTATCGATTTGGAGACGGCGGAGCTCGTCAACTGCCTGTCGGCTTGTGGGTTTGATACTGTCGGCAAGTGCAATAAGACCTATTATTTCGCTGTTTTTTGCAAAAACAACTACTGTATTACCCGATGAGGTCAGTTGTTCGACGTCTTTTGCAACATCGCACTTCGCACCACAGGTCTGTACGAATGAAATGCTACCTGCCATATATCTGTCGTTGCCGACATATCCTATGAGACCTTTGCCCACCAGCGACTCGAAGCGGTCGATATCGATAGGAACAATATTCTGAGAGCGTACGTATTCGATAATGGCTTCTGCCAGAGGGTGTTCGCTTTTCAGTTCGAGAGAGTAGGCAATGCCAAGCAACAAGTCGGGGGTGGTATCGTTATATACCTTGTAGTGCTTTACTTGCGGCTTTCCCTTAGTAATAGTACCTGTCTTGTCGAAGGCTATACAGTTGATTGAGTGAGTGTTTTCGAGAGCTTCTCCCGATTTGAAGAGAATACCGTTTTCGGCACCCTTGCCCGTACCTACCATTATTGCTACAGGAGTGGCAAGCCCCAAAGCACACGGACAGGAAATAACCAATACTGCTATAGCCGACGACAGAGCAAATTCGAATGTCTGCCCCAGTATGAGCCATACGATAGCCGTAACGATTGCCAGCAATATCACTATGGGTACGAATATACCCGATACTTTATCGGCAAGTTTCGCTATCGGAGCTTTGGAGGCGCCCGACTCTTCGACCAATCGTATTATCTCGGCAAATAGAGTGTCTTCTCCCACTTTTGTGGCTTTTACCTTGATGTATCCCGATTGGTTGATGGTAGCCTGAATGGCATTGGAGCCTACGCTTTTTTCGACAGGGATGCTCTCGCCCGTTATAGCCGATTCGTCTATTGAGGCTGTACCGTAAGATATTATGCCGTCTACAGGGATTGTTTGTCCGGATTTTACTATCACCATATCACCCACGTGTACCTCTTCGATAGGGCGAACTACCTCTACGCCATTCTCTTCTACGATGGCAGTAGCGGGCGAAAGTTTCATTAGTTTTTCGAGAGCTTCGCCGGTCTTGCCTTTCGACTTGGCTTCGAGGTACTTACCTACGGTGATAAGAGTCAGTATCATTGCCGTCGACTCGAAATATACATCCGTAGTATAACTCTGTACAAGAGCTATGTCTCTGTGCGACAGACCATAACCTACCATATATATGGCAAATATTCCATAAATCAGTGCAGCTGCGGAGCCTATCGCTATGAGAGTATCCATATTCGGACTGAGGTTGAATAGGCTTTTGAACCCCTTCGTGTAATAGCCTCTATTTATGGCTACGATAGGTAGTGTCAGTAGCAACTGAGTAAGAATGAATGATATGGGATTACTTTGAGGACTGAGAAAATAGGGGATAGGAGCTCCCCACATATGAGACATAGAGATGTAAAGCAATGGCACAATGAAGATTAGCGACCCGATAAGTCTTCGTCGTATATCTCTAATATTTTCTTCGAAAACGGTTGCCGTATTTGTAGCTGTATTTTTCTGTGTATTAGCGTCTTGGGCGATTGTGGCTCCGTATCCTGCTTTTTGTACGGCATCGATAATGCTTTGGCTATCGGTCTTTTGGCTATCGATATCTAATGTAAGTGTATTTGTAAGTAGATTGACATTGATATTGCTTGTGCCGTTGATTTTCTTTACGGCTTTTTCTACATGAGCTACACACGCAGCACAAGTCATACCCGATATATTAAATTTTTCTTTCATAGTATTTTATACATAAAAAATATATTGCAAAGTTAGTGCAATTATAAGAGAATTGTTTCTCTATATTTGTTTTTTCGGTAAAAACAAATATTCTTTCTTCAAAAAATAATAGTAAGCGTTTGGGTTATGAGCCGAATATATCGGGGCGGATACGTTTTGTTCTCTCCAACGCCTGCTCGTATTCCCATTGGCGGATTTTAGCCTCGTTGCCCGAGAGCAATATGTCGGGTACACGCCAGCCGTTGTACTCTGCCGGTCGAGTATAGACGGGCGGAGCGAGCAATCCGTCTTGGAACGAATCGGACAGAGCCGACTGTTCGTCGCCCAGAGCTCCCGGCAATAGCCTCACTATGGCATCGGTAACTATTGCCGCAGGCAGTTCGCCACCTGTAAGTACGTAGTCGCCGATAGAGATTTCGCGGTCGATGAGGTGTTCTCTTACTCGGTAATCGATACCTTTGTAGTGCCCACACAGAATGATAATATTATCTTTGAGCGAAAGCATATTAGCTGTCTTTTGGTCGAAGCGTTCGCCGTCGGGCGACATGAATATTACTTCGTCGTAATGGCGTTGGCTTCTGAGCTCTTCGATAGCCAGAAAAATGGGCTCTATCTGCATTACCATACCGGCCGAAAAGCCGAAGGCATAGTCGTCGACTCGGAAGTGTCGTTTGTCTTTCGACCAGTGTCGTAGGTTGTGTATGTGGATTTCGACCAACTTTTTGTCTTGAGCTCTCTTCACAATCGAGTTGTTTAGAGGGCTTTCGAGCAATTCGGGCATAAGTGTGATTATGTCTATACGCATCAGCCAACCAACTTAACTATCCATACAATAGCCACTACGAGCAACTTCTTGCCTATACCGAACACGATAAGGCGTTTCAGGTGTTTGCTTTGCAGTTTGCCTTTGTAATTCAGCGTTTTGTGGATATTGGCGAATATGTTTTTTATGAAATCCATCTTCATTAAATTAAATTT
>CAJPNS010000030.1 GCA_905372135.1 Porphyromonadaceae bacterium
GCCGAAGCGGTCGCCTACGATATTGTCCGAAGTCGATACCTGCAAGTCGCCATACGCGGAAGGTACGAAGAGCGTTGCAGAGCTGCTGCGGCCGGTATTGAGCTGCATACCGTCCCAGCCGTTGTCGAACTCGTCGGTAGTGCCTTCGGCTTCGACGAGTCTAATAGAGCTAACGCTGCGGCGGCTTGTAAGACCTATATTCAGGTAACCGTGTACGGGGTCGGGCTGCTCGGCTTGCGGTGCTCGCTGTGGAAGCTGATTGCCTCCCAATGGCAGTACTTCCCAAGCTTCCTTCTGTGTCCTTTGAGCTATTCGTATCTTGACAGGGGCTCCCACGCCTTTTCCCAAAGTATCTTCTCTGAACTTGATCATAAAGCCCTGCATCGACGGTATACTTTGAACTTTATGGTAAGTAACGGTATTAGTCGGCTCTGCTTCCCAAGAGCCTGCTCCCGACCAAGTAGA
Organism: Porphyromonadaceae bacterium; assembly: GCA_905372135.1. Lineage (GTDB taxonomy): Bacteria > Bacteroidota > Bacteroidia > Bacteroidales > Paludibacteraceae > F0058. The sequence continues at coordinate 466 of CAJPNS010000030.1, forward strand.
GCCTCCCGCCCATTCGGCAAGACTACCCGTATTGTAGTAGTATATAGTCGCTTCCAACGGCATAGAATCCAAATCAAACCACTTATTAGGACTCAGGTCTTCCCAAATTTTACCTCGATAGGTTTGTAGGGCAGCCGTATACGAATTACCGATAATATTGTGTCCGAGCCCCCAACGACGCTGACGCGGGTCGGTTATCGATGGGTCGACGGCTGTTACTTCGGCTGCCTGGCGGGTAAGAGTAATCTCTTGCGGGCAGTGAAGGAGGCGTCCTTTGAAGGTATATACCTTCGGGGTACGGCTTGTTACCTCGTAACCCGCAAAGGGTTCGAGCGGCTGCCATGTCTCGTTGGCTCCGATATTACGCCATTTACGATAGTACCGGTTCGGATCGTTGTAGGTCTCATCGTACTTACGCAGGTACGAACCATAGAAGACATTTGCTACCTCGCCCTCTACAGGTATACCGATAAACTGCCAACGATACGAAGCGGTGAAGGTACTATCTTTCGTCGGCGAACCGTTGATATTGTCGACCCAAGTAGAAGGTGTGGGGGTCTTTCGGGCTTTCGAGTACATCTCTACAGTAGCATATACGGGCTTATCGCAAGGATGTCTGCTAAGTATAAGCGAGCCGTTAGGGTTAATACTGTCTGCCTTTACCACTATCTTATCGACATCGGCAGGAGTAGAGCTACCTAATACATAACCGCCGATAAATAAGTTTGCTCCAGGCATAATCACCGTTCTCTTATTAGACTCATTTATTAGGTTTCTAAAATTCCATCCAAATAAAAGAGCCGGTTTTACATGAGGATGATCGGCATCAGGTATTGGCGGTATGGCAGGTATATACATATCGTTAGTGGCGGTAGAGGCAAAAGCAACAGTTGTTTTTGTCCCCTCAAAGGAATCATACACTGTTGTTTCCGGTGTCATTTCACTTTGCGGAGCCTCTCCTCCTTGCCAGTTGGCAGGATTGGTGATATCGGTCGAGACGGCTCCCGTCCATACATAGTCTATACCGCAGTTTTTGTCGTAGGTATCGCCCGAGATAGTCCAGCCCTTACCGCCTTGAGCTACGGCTTGGGTCAGTATATCGCGTGCATCTTTACCTATTATATTATACTGTCTATTATCTTGTCCTCCAAAGTTTAAGCCTGTCTTCGTAAGCGGATTTATAGCCCAACCCAGCAAGGTATTAGAGTAGTTTTTACAACTCATACCTTTATTAAGATCAGCTTTGAACATATAGGCTATGGAGATTACACTCTTCAGAGTCCAATTCGACAAGTCTTGGTCAAATGCATCAGCTTCCCAGAACATAGATTCCATAGTCATTACCCTTTCTACATTCCAATGACTTATTTCTTGATTAAATGCTTTAGCATTGTGGAACATACCTAGCATATTGTATACCGAATCTACATTCCAAATACCTATCGGTTGATCGAAAGCTTTAGCAGACTCAAACATACCAAACATATTTTTAACTCTTCGGGTATCCCAGCCACTTATATTTTGGTTAAAAGTTTCGGCATTGAAGAACATACTTACCATAGCTCCTACATTCTCCGTATCCCAACTACCAATAGGTTGGTTGAACGCCTTGGCGCCCGAGAACATTCCGCTCATATCGGTTACGCCCGTCGTAACCCAATTGTTTATAGTAGAGTTGTAAACAAGGTTTTCGCAGCCCTCAAACATAAAGTTGAGGCTCTTATTGCCCGAGATTCCCGATAGGTCGGGCACATCGGTTGCTGTTACGTCCATACGCGAGCAGTGGCGGAAAGCTCCTTCGAGCGACATCCATTTATTTGCACCCCACTGTGTTACGGAGTCGAGACGGGCTACGTCTGTCCTGGTATTGCCACCACCGTCTTCGGTAGCAAGTTTCTTGAGAATACTGCCCGGCGTAGAGTTCGGGTAGGCTACCACGCGGTAGCGTTTGCCCGCCGTAAGACCGGTAATGGTAAGCGGTGCCGTCGTAGCGGTAGCCGACGGGAGATTACCTTCGGTACCGTCGTCGAGGTTTTTCCACTCTACTGTGAAGTTGCCGCCCCAGAGATTGGTCGTAAGTTCTGTAGGATGTGCACCCGCCTTCGACATATCCCACACCGAGACGTAGTAGTCGGGCGATATGCAGTCGCGTGCGAACAGTCCGCCAGTGACAGTCCAGCCACGTGCCGTAAGGGCTGCGATAGCATCGCGTCCCATCTCGTTGTAAGTTTTAGGTATAGTCAAGACACTACCTAAGTATATATTGTTTTTATTCAGTGTCGCCGCCTGTGTCTTCCAAGAGTCGAGCGTAATAGAGAGGTTTTCGCAGCTCATTTTGCAGCCACGGAGCATTTCGCCCATAGTAGTAATAGCATCTATCTTAAAACTATCAAGCGGTTGGTTGAACGAGGTAGCGTATTCAAACATCTTGTCCATAGTAGTAACTTTTGCCGTATTCCAGCTATTTAAAGGCTGATTGAATGAGGAGGCATCCTGGAACATCTCATTCATAACCATAACGTTCCGCGTATCCCAATTACCTAGCGGTTGATTGAACGAAGTAGCCTCCTGGAACATCTCGCCCATACTTTTTACATTCATAGTATTCCAATTGTTGAGCGGACGGTTGAACGAGGAGGCTCCCCGGAACAAACGACGCATATTAGTTACATTCTCCGTATTCCAGCCACTTATATCCTGATTAAACAAAGTGGCTCCGAAGAACATATCACCCATATTGGTAACTTTCTCGGTATTCCAATTGTTTAGCGGTTGATTAAACGAAGTTGCGCCGTAGAACATACCTCCCATATCGGTAACCTTCGCAGTATTCCAACTGTTTAGTGGTTGATTAAACGAAGTTGCACCGTTGAACATACCTCCCATATAGGTAACCTTCGCAGTATTCCAGCTATTTAGCGGTTGATTAAATGCGGTAGCTTTGTAGAACATATCGCCCATAGAGGTAATATTCTCGGTATTCCAACCTGAAATAGAACCATTGGTATTTACCAAGCTTCTACAATTTAGAAACATATTACTCAAAGAGGTACATTGTGATAAATTCGGTTTGTCGGTTGCCGTTACGTCCATATTTATGCAGTTAATAAATGCGGCACTCAAACCACTAACATCCCACTTCGTCGTACCCCACTGCTCTACTGCTATAAGACGATTGTTGTCTGTCTTATTCGTATGAGCAGGAAGATGCCAGAAGCCGTTGAACGTTCCCGAAGCCTTATGGGCTTTGATACGTACTTTTGTAGTCCCCGGCGGTACGGAAAGATAATAGGGATTTGAGGATCCATTCGACGACGATACGGTTACGGTACCGTGTTTTGCGGGGTTCGTGGGGTCGTCTACGTCTTCCCAGTCTATTCTATAGTTGGTTCCAAGTCCGGGGAAGGCTATCGTCGTATCGGGAGCATTGAAATGGCGGATAGTAAGTTTCGTTATATCCCATACGGTCGTAAACCAACTGGCAGGCGTGATACAGTCTGCTGCGTATGTACCGCCGTAGATAGTCCAGTTGAGAGGAGCAGTTGTAAGGGCTGTGATAGCAGCCTGCCCCGTCTGGTTGTAGTATTGGGTTATTGTACCAAGTTTTATATATTGTTTATTCAATGTTGCTGCTTGTGTCTTCCAACTATCGAGCGTAACCGAGAAGTTTTCACAGCTAATTCCGCAGTTGTAGAACATATTATCCATACTAAAATAGTATATAGAAATAGCATTTATTTTAAAACTATCGAGAGGTTGGTCGAAAGAGTTTGCTCCAGCTAACATATAGGTCATACTCTTAACGTTCTCAGTATTCCACCCATTTATATTCTGATTAAAAGAAAAAGCATTGTAGAACACTCGTCCCATGAATATAACATTTCTTGTATCCCACTTGCCTATCGGTTGGTTGAACAAGGATGCATTAGCAAACATACTAGATATGTTAGTAACGCCTGACATGTCCCAATTGTTTATCGAAGGATTATATACAAGCGAAGTACAGTTTAAGAACATATGTTCTAGGATAATTCCATTTGCGAAAACAGGTATATCGGTAGCCGTTACGTCCATATTTAGGCAGTTGGCAAAAGCTTTATGCCAGGAAGTCCACTCGTTGGTACCCCATTGTGTTACTTTAGAAAGCCTAGGATGATCGGCTCCACTATCGGTGGAAAGTTTAGTCAAGGCACTTCCGGGTACATTGGGGTTGGGGTATGCCATAAGGCGATACTTGGCTCCTGCCCTAAGACCTGTAAGTTTAAACGGCATACTACCCGCACTATTTGCATTGGTTACTTTGCCTTTGTCGGTAGGATCCGTCAAATTTACATACTCTACCACGAATTTAGTACCAAAAAAGTTGGTCATAAGGGTAGTGGCTGCATCGGGGCGTGAAGTCGAGGCAGGCTTCGACATATCCCATTCGGTAACAAAGTAGTCGGGCGATATGCAGTTGGCAGCGAAGCGTCCGCCGGTGATAGTCCAGCCACGTGCTCGAAGGGCTGCAATAGCTGCCTGCCCTGCCTCGTTGTACATATTAGGTACAGTCGAGATATCGCCTAAGTCTATATTGTTTTTATTCAATGTCGCTGCCTGTGTCTTCCACGAGTCGAGCGTCGACGATAGGTTTTGGCAGCTCATACCGCAGTCTTGGAACATATCTATCGAAGCAAACGGAGAAGATAAAGCATTTATCTTAAAACTATCGAGCGGTTGGTCGAAGGCAGTAGCACTTTTGAACATATTGTTCATATTCGTCACACTATCGGTACGCCAGTTATTCAAAGGCTGATTGAAAGCGGTAGCACCTTCGAACATACTTTCCATATAGGTAACCTTCGCCGTGTTCCAGTTATTTAAAGGTTGGTTGAAAGCGATAGCGTTCTTGAACATCTTGTCCATATTCATCACACTGTCGACACGCCAATTATTTAAGGGCTGATTGAACTTCTTCGCTCCGCTAAACATATAGTTCATATATTTTACGCGCGATACATCCCAGCTATCAAGCGGTTTATTGAATGCTTTGGAACCACAGAACGTAAATTCCATATCGGTAACCTTCGATACATCCCATCCGCTTATATCTTGGTTGAACGCTTCCGTATAGCCAAACGTATTATTTATATTTTCCACGTGCGATACATCCCAGTTATTGAGTGGCTGATTGAATGCTTTAGCTTGGTAAAACATATAAGATATATCAGTAACACTCGATACATTCCAGTTGTTTATATTTTGGTTAAATACTTTTGTATGTCCAAACATACTGCTCATATCGGTAACATGTGATACATCCCAGCCGCTTATATCTTGGTTGAACGCTTCCGTATTGCTAAACATAGCACTCATATTGGTAACCTTCGACACATCCCAGCCGCTTATATCTTGGTTGAATGTTTTTGCGTAGGCAAACATAGCTTTCATATTAGTAACATTCGAGACATTCCAACCACTTATATCTTGATTGAATAATTGATTTGCAAAAAACATACTGTTCATATCGGTAACGTTAGCCGTATTCCAATTTTTCATAGACCCGTTGGCGTTTACAAGCTTATAACACTCGTAAAACATCTCCGACATATCGGTTACGGCAGAGAGATTGGGTATATCTGTTGCGGTTATATCAAGATTTCCACATCCGGCAAATGCCAGCTTGAATGTACTCCATACGGTAGTCCCCCACTGAGTAACCCGTATTATATCATCCTTATTTTGATGGTACTTATGAAAATACACCTGATTAAACGGACCTCCGTAAGCCATTATACGATATAGCTTACCCGGAGTAACGGGTATTGTCTCATAACCGGTGACTATAGTTAGGGTCTGCCAGGTGCCTATTACTGTTCCTGCATTATCTATCTCTGCATACTTGATAGTGAAGTTTGTTGCTCCATTAGCAGGAAACCTTATCGATGAGCCCGACGGCTTCCACTCCGTTATAAACCAACTGGCAGGCGTGATACAGTCTTCTGCGTAGGTACCGCCGGTGATAGTCCAGCCACGCCCCCGAAGGGCATTGATTGCGGCTTGTCCCAGTTGGTTATAGTATTGGTCTGCATTTAAAGCACCTAAACTTATACTGTTTTTATTCAATGTTGCTGCCTGTGTCTTCCAGCCGTTGAGTGTGGTAGAGAGGTTTTCGCAACTCATACCGCAGCCTTTGAGCATATCTTCCATGTCGTAAATGGCATTTAATTCTAAGCCGTCGAGCGGTTGGTCGAAAGCGGTGGCGTCCTTAAACATTCCTCTAAAATAGTTAACTTTCCTTGTATTCCAGTTGCCTATCGGTTGATTGAACGAGGTAGCTCCAAAAAACATGGCTCTCATATCTATAACTTCCGACGTACTCCAACCTCTTATATCCTGATTAAACGAAGTGGCTTTGGCGAACATAGAAGTCATATTGGTAACTTTTGTCGTATTCCAACCGCTTATATCCTGATTGAACGAAGTAGCTCCTTCGAACATACTCTGCATATTTGTAACATTCGCAGTATTCCAATTGTTTAGTGGTTGGTTGAATGCCATGGCCCCTTTGAACATCCTTGACATATTGGTAACATTTGCAGTCTGCCAGTTGTTAATCGAAGCATTGTAAACAAGCGATTTACAAGCCCAGAACATAGCTATTATGTTTTGACAAGCCGAGAGATTGGGCACGTCGGTAGCCGTTATATCCATATTTTCGCATCCATCAAACGAATTACTAAGCTTAGTCCAAGTGTTAGTACCCCACTGAGTTACTTTCGATAGTCTCTTGGCGTCGCTACCGGACCCACTTAGTCCCTCAAAGACACTTCCCGATACATTAGGGTTGGGGTATGCTATAAGGCGATACTTGGCTCCTGCCCTAAGACCTGTAAGTTTAAACGGCATGAGAGGCGGACTACTAGCGTTGGTTACTTTGCCTTTGTCGGTAGGGTCTGCCAAGTTTACATACTCTACCACGAATTTGGTACCCAAAAAGTTGGTCATAAGGGTAGTGGCTGCATCGGGGCGTGAAGTCGAGGCAGGCTTCGACATATCCCATTCTGAGACGTAGACATCGGGAGTGATAAGACCGATACTGCAAGCAAGGTCGAAGTTATCGCCCGAGATAGTCCAGCTCTTTTGCGACGTAAGTTTATCGCGGTGTGGCTTGCCTTGGCGTCCGTAGGTCATACCCGTCTGTGTGGCGAAGTTTACACCCGACGGCGTGTGGCTGCTCTCTGCCCATCCCTTGAGGGTATTGGAGTAGTTGTCGCAGCTCATACCCGAAGAGGCAAACATCTCAGAGCCATTCGTAAGAGCATCGATACGAAGCGAACCGAGATCGCGGTCGAAAGCGGTAGCCTGCTTGAACATACCGTTCATATTGGCGACACTGCGGGTATTCCAACCGCTTATATCTTGGTTGAATGCGGTAGCCTTGAAAAACATACTTGCCATATTGGTAACGTTAGACACCTTACCACCCCAATTAAGCGGGCTATTGAACGCTATGGCTTCTCGAAACATATGGCTCATATCGGCGACAGCAGCTACATTCCAGTTGCTGAGGTCGCGATTGAATGCCTTGGCTCCGCCGAACATACGTATCATATTGGTAACGTGCGAAACGTCCCAGCCGCTTATATCTTGGTTGAATGTCTCTGCCGAAGCAAACATAGCCCTCATATCGGTAACGCTCGAAACGACCCAATTGTTAAGCGGCTGATTGAATTTGGTTGCTTGACTGAACATACTGTTCATATTGGTAATATGCGATACATTCCAATCGTTTACGGATGTATTATATACGAGAGCGGCACAATTCTTAAACATATTGTTTAGATCGGTTACCGCCGAAAGGTCGGGCTTGTCGGTAGCAGTTATGTCCATATTGCCGCAACCAAAGAAAGCTTTATCGAGCGAAGTCCATTTGGTAGTCCCCCACTGGGTTACCTTAGTGAGCCTCTGCTTGTCGGCTTTATCGGCACTTAAGCCTGTAAGCTTGTTTGTAGCGCTCGACGAGTAGGCAATGATGCGATATTTGGCACCTGCCCTAAGCCCCGTAAGTTTAAACGGCGAAGCCGCCGTACCGGAAGCTGTAGTAATGGTACCATTGTCGTAGGGAGGAGCTAAGTTTGCCCACTCTACAGTAAAATTATTACCGATAAGGTTGGTTATAAGCTCAGTAGTATTTACACCCGATTTCGACATATCCCACTCGGAAACGTAGTAGGCAGGTAAGGCACATCCCGGCACAAACCGCCCGCCCCAGAAAGTCCAGTAGAGAGGAGCTACCATAAGTGCCGCGATAGCATCGCGTCCCATCTCGTTGTAAGCATCAAATACAGTCGCGACACTACCTAAAGTTACAAAGGTTCTATTATGTGCCGCTGCTTGTGTCTTCCAGCTATCGAGTGTAATTGAGAGATTTTGACAGCTCATATTGCAGCCTCCGAGCATATTTCGCATTTCGATAATAGCATTTATCTCAAAACCATCAAGACGCTGATTGAATGCAGTAGCACCTTCGAACATACTACTCATATCGGTAACTTTAGCAGTATTCCAGCTATTGAGAGGTTGGTTGAATGACGTAGCATCCCAGAACATACTTTCCATATTAGTAACCTTCGCCGTATTGAAGTTGGTCAACGGTTGATTGAATGAAGTAGCTTTAGCGAACATATATTCCATATGGTTAACATTCTGCGTATTCCAATTACTCAAAGGCTGATCGAATGAAGTAGCTCCGAAGAACATACTTCCCATATCGGTAACCTTCGCCGTATTCCAATTGTTAAGAGGCTGATTAAATGAGGTAGCCTCTCTGAACATATAACTCATATTGGTAACGTTTGCCGTATTCCAATTGTTAAGAGGCTGATTAAATGAGGTAGCTCCGGAGAACATTTGCTCCATATTCTTAATATTCTGTGTATTCCACCCCGATATAGAGCCATTGCTATTTACAAGGCTTGTACAACCATAAAACATACGCCCCACATTTTGGCAAGCAGAGAGGTCGGGCACACCGGTAGCGGTTACATCCATGTTTTCGCATTCATAGAATGCTTCCTCCAGACTGCTCCATTTGGTAGTACCCCACTGCTCTATGGCTACGATAGCTTTTTTGCTGGTGTCAGAATAGGAAGAAAAATCTAATTCTTTTAAGCCGGTACCAAAGGCATATATTTTGTACGTTGTCCCGGGAGTAAGCCCGCTTATAAGCTGTCCGGAAGTCGCACCACTTATAGTAATCGCTGCACCTGTCGCTAGACCTGTAACAGGATTGATAGGCTCATATTTTAGGGTGTATCCGCTATAAAAACTTGCCGGGAACACAATAGTCCCACTTGCCGGAGCTACCCATCTGGTTATAAACCAATCACTTGCATTTTGCCCTACCACAGCAGAGGCGAGGGCTGCAAAGAAAAATAAAGAAATAAAAGCTCTTTTCATATTGTGTTTTGTGTTTTGGTTTGACAATTAAGTTACTTACATATTTTGAATTTGCAAAGGTAATATATTTTTTGCTATACCAAAAAATTTAAGACAAAACATTGCATCGAAAAAACTATTGTAGTCCGATAATAATCAACAGACAACAATAAAAAAGGGATACTCCGTTTGTCGAATATCCCTTTTCCCTGATAAGAAATAATATTAACTATGTAATCGCAACTACACGTATCAATCTTTAAACTTGGCTCCGATATATTCTCGGTTGAGCCTTGCTATGTGTGTGATAGATACCGATTTAGGACACTCTGCTTCGCAAGCACCTGTGTTGGTACAGTTGCCGAAGCCGAGTTCGTCCATCTTGGCTACCATTGCTTTGGCACGAGCCGCTTTCTCTATCTTACCTTGCGGCAAGAGAGCGAGTTGGCTTACCTTGGCTGCAACGAACAACATAGCCGAACCGTTTTTACAAGCTGCCGCACAAGCACCGCAACCGATACACGATGCAGCGTCCATAGCCTCGTCTGCGACAGGTTTCGGTATGGGTATAGCGTTAGCATCGGGTATACCGCCCGTATTGACGTTTACATATCCGCCTGCTTGCATAATCTTGTCGTAGGCATTGCGGTCTACTATCAAGTCTTTGATAACGGGGAAAGCACGGCTTCGCCACGGTTCGATGGTGATGGTTTCGCCATCGTGGAACTTACGCATATGGAGCTGACAGGTAGTAATAGCCTGGTCGGGACCGTGCGGATGTCCGTTGATGTATAGCGAACACATACCGCATATACCTTCGCGGCAATCGTGGTCGAATGCAATGGGTTCTTTATGTTCTTGTACCAACTTTTCGTTGAGAATGTCTATCATTTCGAGGAATGAGGCATCGGTCGAAATATTATTCAGCTCGTATGTTTCAAACATTCCTTTTACCTTAGGTCCGGCTTGACGCCATACTTTGACTTTTATATTTATGCTTTTTTCCATAATATTATTACGATTTATAGTTACGTTGAGCACGAATGGTAAATTCGTATTTTAAATCTTCTTTGATTAGTTCCGGGTCTTGGTCTTCACCCTTATAGAGCCAGCAGGCAGCATACGAGTATTTGTCGTCCTGACGGAGAGCTTCGCCCTCTGCTGTCTGGTATTCTTCGCGGAAGTGTCCGCCGCACGATTCGTTACGGTTCAGCCCGTCGAGAGCCATCAGATAGCCCACTTCGATGAAGTCTGCCAGACGGATGGCTTTTTCGAGTTCCACGTTGAAGTCTGACGACGAACCGGGGATATACACATTGCTCCAGAACTCTTTTTTTATCTCTTTGATTCGTACCAGAGCCTCTTTGAGCGATTCTTCGGTGCGAGCCATACCTACGTTGTCCCACATCACGTGCCCAAGCTCTTTGTGGATAGAGTCCACAGAACGTTTACCTTTGATATTGAGCATACGGGTTATTTTATCTTTTATAGCCTGCTCTGCCTGCACAAATTCGGGCAGGTCGGTGCTCAGTCGCGGTTCCTGTATCTGGTCTGCAAGATAGTTTTGGATAGTATACGGCAATACGAAATATCCGTCTGCCAAACCCTGCATCAGAGCCGAAGCACCGAGACGGTTGGCACCGTGGTCGGAGAAGTTTGCCTCGCCGATAGCGAAGAGTCCTTTGATAGATGTCTGTAAGTCGTAATCGACCCAGATACCGCCCATTGTGTAGTGTATGGCGGGGAAAATCATCATAGGTGTCTCGTAAGGATTTTCGTCTACTATCTTTTCGTACATCTGGAATAGGTTGCCGTAGCGAGCCTCTACCACGTCTCTGCCGAGGCGTTCGATGGCGTATTTGAAGTCGAGATAAACGGCAAGACCTGTATTGTTGACGCCGAAACCTGCATCACAACGTTCTTTTGCGGCACGCGAAGCCACGTCGCGAGGAACAAGGTTACCGAAAGCAGGATAACGACGTTCGAGGTAGAAGTCTCTGTCTTCGTCTTTTATCTCGGTCGGTTTCATCTTGCCTGCACGTAATGCTTCGGCATCTTCTTTTTTCTTAGGTACCCAGATACGTCCGTCGTTACGTAACGATTCGGACATAAGTGTCAGTTTGCTCTGATAGTCGCCGTGAACAGGTATACAAGTCGGGTGAATCTGAGCAAAACACGGATTGGCAAAGAAAGCACCTTTTTTGTAACACTGTATGGCTGCCGAGCCGTTAGATGCCATAGCATTGGTCGACAAGAAGAAAGCGTTGCCATAACCGCCTGTGGCTATTACCACTGCGTGAGCAAAGAATCGTTCGAGTTTGCCTGTTATCAGATTACGTGCTATGATACCTCTGGCACGCTCTACTCCGTCTTTGTCTTTTACCAGCACTACATCGAGCATCTCGTGGCGGGGAAACAGTTTCACGCTGCCTTTGTGTATCTGACGCGATAGGGCAGAGTATGCACCGAGCAGCAGCTGCTGACCTGTTTGTCCTTTGGCGTAGAATGTACGCGATACCTGAGCTCCGCCGAACGAACGGTTGTCGAGCAGACCGCCGTATTCGCGAGCAAAGGGAACACCCTGTGCCACACATTGGTCGATAATATCGTTTGATACCTCTGCCAGACGGTATACGTTGGCTTCGCGGGCACGATAGTCGCCCCCTTTGATGGTATCGTAATAAAGACGATATATCGAGTCTCCGTCGTTTTGATAGTTTTTAGCGGCATTGATACCACCTTGTGCAGCAATAGAGTGTGCTCTGCGTGGAGAGTCCTGAATGCAGAAATTGAGCACGTTGAAGCCGAGTTCGCCGAGTGAGGCGGCAGCCGAGGCTCCTGCCAGACCCGTACCGACTACTATTATATCCAGACGGCGTTTGTTTGCCGGGTTTACAAGTTTCTGATGAGATTTATAGTTTGTCCATTTTTCCGCGAGAGGTCCCTCCGGAACAGGTGTCGTGAATACACCGTTTTCTATTTTTATTGAATCATTCATCTTGATTTTTAGACTTTTTTGTTTTATCGAATAAAGAATAACATCAAAAAACATCTTTTTGTTATTCATTACAAAAGTGGTGATTACCAGACATAAGCGGTTGTACCGTTCATAATAGCTTGGCCACCGAAGTGTAACACAACAGCCACAAACAACAACACTACCAAAGTAGCCACGATATTGCCGATACATTTGATTCGACCGAACCAGATTTTGTTGTTGAGCCCCAACGTATGCAAAGCACTCCAGACACCGTGTGTGAGGTGATACCAGATAGCTCCCAGCCAAATAAGATAAATCACACAATATACGGGATTGGCAAAGAGCACACTTATGTAATATGCTCCGTCTGTTGCCAGCGACAAGTCGCCGATGTCGCCACCCATCTTGTGTGCAATTTCTACAAACTGCATTTTGAACCAAAAGTTGTACAGATGCAGAAGCATAAAACCAATGATAATCACTCCGAGAACAAACATATTCTTCGAAGCGAAACTAACCTCACCACGCGAACTCGCCACGTCGTAACGATCTCTGCCGCGTGCTTTGTAGTTCTGCCAAGTAAGTATGAATGCAAAAGTAAAGTGTAGCACTACCAACAAGGCGAGCCCCACAGTGCCGACAAGAGCGTACCAATTTGCACCCAGAAAATGGCAAATAGCGTTGTAACTTTCGGGCGAGAGTATCGCCACAAAGTTCATCGTCCCGTGAAACAACAAGAACAGCACAAGTGCTATCCCCGTGATACTCATCACGAACTTTCTTCCGATAGAAGAATTAATTAACCACATAGATTTAAAATTATTAATTATTATTTTATTGAAAAATACTTGATAATCACAACAATGCTGCTCAGCCAAAAATTCACCAAAATTACAATTATTTTCGGGAATAGCCAAATTTATATAGATGTGCGAAGTAAGACACGCATAGTTATATTTATTAACACAATAGGACGCTAAGAAACAAGCATTTGTTTATCAAATAGTTATAAACATCTATATCAGTTACCCGACAGCAACTGTTTTACCTTTTCCGATATGGTGCGTCCTTCGGCTTTTCCGGTCAATTCTTTGGAGGCTATCCCCATAACTTTACCTAAATCTTGCATAGAAGTAGCTCCTAATCTTGCTATTATAGCTTTTACGGCAGTAGTAAGTTCGGCATCCGACATCTGAGCAGGCAGATATCTTTGCATCACCTCTATTTGAGCTGTATATTCTTCGGCTAAATCGGCACGTTTTTGTTCCTTGAAAAGAGCAGCAGCATCTTTATTTTGCTTTACTATCTTAGATATCACCTTAGTAGCGATTTCATCGGTAAGATTCCCCGATGCCTCCTTCGATGTTTTTGCCTCGAGCAACTCCTTTTTTATATTGCGTAAAGCAAGCAATTCTACTTTATTTTGAGCAATCATAGCTTTTTTGATATCCTCCGATATCCTGTCAAAAATGGTCATAATCTACTGTTGTTTAAATGTTTATTTATATTTTTATCATTGTTTAAATCGTTGATAACAATGTATTTATTGCTTCGGGATAAAGCTGATATTCTATTTCGTGTATTCGGTGTTCGACCTCTTCGATTGAGTCGCCATGATATTCGAATGCTCTTTGCGCTATTATAGTTCCACCATCTATAGTGTTGTCTATCAGGTGCACTGTAACTCCAAACACTTTTACCCCAAATTCGAAAGCCTCGATTATAGCTATAGCCCCCTTGAAAGACGGTAAAAGCGACGGATGAATATTCAATATTCGATTTGGAAAAGCCTCTAATAAGGTATCGCCTACAATACGCATATATCCTGCAAGGCATATTATATGTATATCATTAGCCCTCAACACATCCAGTATCTTCTGCTCGTACTCTTTTTTCGAGCTATACGATTTGGGGTCGAAAACGAATGACTTTATACCCAGCTTTTTGGCTCTTTCCAAAACATAGGCGTCGTGTCGGTCGCAAACAAGCAACGATACGGTAGCCCCTTCTATTTTGTTTTCTTTGCAAGCTCTTACTATCGCCTCGAAATTCGAACCATTGCCCGACGCAAATACGGCTATATTCCTGATTGTCTGACTCATATCTATTTTTTATCGTTTTTTGTTATCTCTGTGAAACTATCGAAATCGAGTAATGGCACAACCACATCGAGCGATTTTCGTATCGGTTCATACAATTTCGATTGGGCCAGACGGTTACGGTCTTCTTTGTGTGTGGTTTGGTAAAAAAACGATACGATATTCAGAAATATACTTGTGAATATCAACCATTTGAGTCCACCTAAAACACCACCTAAAATTCGATTGAGCCACGACAAAGTCATAGCCTTAGATATACGGGTAAACACACCCGCCAAGATTTTCAACCCTACGACAGTACCGACAAATATTATTATAAAAGATATTGGTTTTGTGATATTTATATTCCAATCTAATGCGGTTGATAGCAGATTGGCAATAAACTCTCCAAAATATCGAGATACAAATAATGCCACTATCACACACAATATTACGACTATCTCTTTGAAAAAACCACGGTACAATCCGTAGACCGTACCAAATATTATGGGCGCCAATAATATGCAATCTATTTTACTCATAATTAGTTTCTTACAACAAGATTATCAAGATATGCACTATAATAAACGCTATATTTATGCAGAGGATTTTTCGCCTGCCCTTTCAGTACAAACCCCAGACCGTCTCTCACCAAAAATTGTGAACCACAGCTGTCGCAGACGGCTATCCCCATAGTGTTGCAATGTACTTTTATATTGGCTTTCTGTTCGTTGGGGCATGCCATATCGAACGCAAAATACTTATCTTCCATACTATGAAAAACAAGTATCCCCCCAAAACCCACTCTCTGAGAGTAATTTAAGGGAGCCGTAAACTCCTTGTACTCGCCCAATGCCTTAAGCTCCGGAGCTATCGCCGTAATATTAAACTCCAAAAATACAGGATAATAGGGAAAAGTATCGGTTCTTTTACAAGAGACCAACAATATCACGATAGGTAGTATTTTTAGATATTTATACATTGTTTTTATGGCAGTTACAGCCTTTTACTCTATATCTCGATGTCGAAGAGTGCAAAGTTACGATTTTTATCACTTCTATATGTGTAGAAAGTTTATTTCCATCGAAATTTACCAAACAATCCACCAAATACGGTCATAATGATGTAAAAAGGATATATTACCGACAAAAAAGGAATGTAGCCAATCAAATATTTTTGATGCGAAAACAATAGAAACGGTATTATCAATGCACTGTCGATCACTAACTTTATCAGCCACAGCAATATAAACTTGCTATCGAATATCGCTGCAATCATCGAAGCTGCCATCGTAACACTCGTAAGAGTTACGAGTAGTGCTACAAAAACGGTTTGCACGTCGGTATAACTTCGGCTTTTCGACATCCATCGTTTGCGTTGGTTGTAAAATGCGTGCAAAGTATCGGCAGACAAAGTCTCTACAAACCCATCTATATCCTTGAAATACACTACCCTACCCTTTATCTCCTTGATATAGTGTAGCAAAAAGATATCGTCACCCGATGCTTCCGTATCTACAAGTTGATTTTGAGCCTTATCCCATATCCGACGGCTAAAAACGAGATTTGCACCATTGCACATAATGGGAAACTTTCCAAGTGCCGAACACATAGTCGTCGCAGCCAACGAACTGAATTCCAACGCCTGAAGCCTTCCGAAAAGAGTATGATTATCGATATATTTTACGCCACCTATCATTAGGTCTACTTGGTCGGTAGACAGGCGTCGGCGCACGAGCTCGAAATAATGCCTACCGAGTACGCAATCGGCATCGGTACACAATATGTATTGGCTTGTACTTCGGGCTATTGCCTCTCGTAGAGCATTTTTTTTGCCGTATCCGTCGGTCTGGAAGACTTTTATATTTCCGTGCTTTACAGCAAACTCTTGTAAAATATCGAAAGTACTATCTGTAGAGTGGTCGGAGGCAAATACAATCTCGTCTATATCATCGATTTGTACGGTGATCGACGAAAGCAGGCGAGGCAGTGCGGTAGCTTCGTTTTTACAACATACCACAAGCGACAGACTCGGCTCGACGATTGCAGATTCGTTTACCTGCGGTTTATATCTTATCCAAGCTGTAATACAAGATATTACAAACAACGCATACAAGGCTAATATTATGGCAAAAATCAAAAACATCTTCGTTGGTAGCTATAGTATCGAATGCGACTCTGCAAAGTTAATCGAATAATACGAATATACGTCGGGTTATCGACAGTAATCTCGATATGAGAAAAGCAATGCAGCGCAGCGACAAACTTTGTGGGTTAGATAAAATTGAATTACCTTTGCCCCGAGAACGAATCGTACGGAAGAAAATGAGAAACACTATCGACGAGAAGAGTATTGCCATAGAGAAACTAAAGGCATTCATCAAACAAAAAAAGATGCGGCAGACGGCAGAGCGTATACTTATTCTAAGTAAAATATACGACTACAATACATTTTTCGACGTACAGACCCTTCACGAGCAAATCAACAAAGAGATGCGCGTAAGTCTGGCAACGATATACAACACTCTGGAGCTATTACAAGAATGTCGCCTGATAATACGCCATAATTTCAGTTCGCAAAATGTGAAATACGAGAAGCTGCCGACGGGTGCAAGTACATATTACAAGATATGCACAAACTGCGACAAGGTAAAAGCATTCTCCGACGGTAAGCTCACAAAATCAATCGCTTTACGCAATACTTCGGCATTCTCTATCGTTCACCATACGCTCTATCTGTATGGCATTTGCAAGAAGTGCAGGGAGAAGATGGAACGGAAAAAACGTTAATTTTGTCAGTATACTATCGGTGGCGAGATTTTTGTACGTATTGCATCGAAATATCATATTAATAACAAAAAACAGATACAGACAATGAGCCTTTATTGGATTTTATTCATCGGTACAGCTCTCGTAAGCTGGCTTATCTCTGCACTTTTCAACCGCAGGATGAAGAAGTATTCGAAAATCGTTATCAACAGCAATATGACCGGCGCAGATGTCGCTCGTAAGATGCTCCGCGACAACGGTATCGACGACGTGAACGTGGTACACACGGGCGGAAGCCTCACCGACCACTACAACCCCGTAAACAAAACAGTAAACCATAGCGACGTTACGGCTTATTATCTGCGTCGTATGGGAGTAGGTGTCGGT
>CAJPNS010000031.1 GCA_905372135.1 Porphyromonadaceae bacterium
ATTTTTATCTCAATATATTTTGGTGATTTAAAAAAAAGTATTACCTTTGCAGTCCGATTTTTATCGGATAAATTTTTAATTCAATAAATAAAAAACCACTAAAAAATGCCAACTATTCAGCAATTAGTTAGAAAAGGAAGAATTGCTTTGGAAGACAAGTCGAAAGCTCCCGCTCTCGATTCTTGTCCGCAAAGGCGTGGTGTTTGCGTAAGAGTTTATACTACAACGCCCAAAAAGCCAAATTCTGCGATGCGTAAAGTAGCTCGTGTAAGACTGACCAATGCCAAGGAGGTGAATGCTTATATTCCCGGCGAAGGTCACAATCTTCAAGAACACTCTATCGTGATGGTTCGCGGCGGTCGTGTAAAAGACTTGCCCGGTGTTCGTTATCACATCGTTCGCGGTACATTGGATACGGCAGGTGTAGCCTCTCGCACACAGCGTCGAAGCAAGTACGGAGCGAAACGCCCAAAAGCAAAAAAAGCCTAATCTAAAAGTTTAATCAACAATTTGTTTAATCGGTTTTTGATTATTTGGTAATAAACAACGGTTGAGTAAATGTTTCTCGCATTGAAGACTTAATTGACAACCAAAGCAAAAACAAAAAGATTTTTAATTCAGTAAAAAATGAGAAAAGCAAAACCCAAAAAGAGGGTAATATTGCCCGACCCCGTGTTTGGGGAAGTGATGGTTTCTAAGTTTGTAAACCATCTGATGTACGACGGAAAGAAAAGTATCTCTTACGGTATTTTTTATAACGCTCTGGAGTTGGTGAAGAATAAACTTCCCAACGAAGAGATGGCTGTATTGGATATTTGGAAAAAGGCGTTGGAAAATATCACTCCACAGGTAGAGGTGAAGTCGCGTCGTGTAGGAGGTGCTACTTATCAGGTACCTATGGAAATACGTCCGGATCGTAAAGAGTCTATTTCGATGAAAAACCTTATTATCTATGCTCGCAAACGTTCGGGAAAATCTATGTCCGAAAAGCTTGCAGCAGAGATAGTTGATGGTTTTAACAGTCAGGGTGGCGCATTCAAGCGTAAAGAAGAGATACACCGTATGGCAGAAGCCAACCGTGCATTTGCTCACTTTAGATTCTAATATAAAGTGTTTTTTGTAGTATATAGATGAGTCTTTATTTATAAACTACAGTCTTTTAAGAAATTATCATAAAAAACAGAGATACAAGATGAAAGTAAGAACATCTGTAAAGAAACGCAACGAAGATTGCAAAATAGTTCGTCGTAAAGGGCGTTTGTACGTTATTAACAAAAAAGAGCCGAAGATGAAACTTCGTCAAGGCTGATTCATTAATTATTTAATATACTTATGGCAATAAGAATTGTAGGAGTAGATTTACCCCAAGCAAAACGTGGGGAGGTTGGATTGACTTATATCTACGGAATAGGTCGCAGTACTGCACGAAAAATCTTACAGGAAGCCGGTATCGACTTTGATACGAAAGTACAAGATTGGTCGGATGAACAGGCTGGTAAGATTCGCGAGATTATCGGAGCAAAATATCGCGTAGAAGGCGAGCTTCGAAGTGAAGTGCAACTCAACATCAAGCGATTGATGGATATTGGTTGTTATAGGGGTGTACGTCATAGAAACGGTCTGCCCGTTCGCGGACAGAGCACAAAAAACAATGCACGTACCCGCAAAGGTAAAAAGAAGACAGTTGCTAATAAGAAAGTAGCATCTAAGTAATTAACATTCAAAATTTAGATTGAAATGGCAAAAAAAACGGTAGCAACCAAAAAAAGAGTCGTTAAAGTAGACGGAGTAGGACAGCTTCATATCCATTCGTCGTTTAACAATATAATTGTGAGCATTACCAACAGCGAAGGTCAGGTGATTTCTTGGTCGTCGGCTGGAAAAATGGGATTCAGAGGTTCGAAAAAGAACACTCCTTATGCAGCACAAATGGCAGCACAAGACTGTGCAAAAGTGGCTTACGATTTAGGATTGCGTAGAGCAAAAGCTTACGTGAAGGGTCCAGGTAACGGTCGTGAATCGGCTATCAGAACCGTACATGGTGCAGGTATCGAAATCACCGAAATAATTGATGTAACACCTCTTCCACACAACGGATGTCGTCCGGCAAAACGTAGAAGAGTATAATATTAAAACTTTAAAATTATTAGAAAATGGCAAAATACATAGGACCAAAGTCAAAAATATCACGTAAATTCGGCGAACCAATTTTTGGACACGATAAGGTATTGGCTCGTAGGAATTTCCCTCCAGGACAACACGGACAGTCGCGTAGCCGTAAAAAATCGGAATATGCCAAACAGCTGAAAGAGAAGCAGAAAGCTAAATATACCTACGGAGTACTCGAAAAACAGTTTAGAAATATGTTTGCTTTGGCACAGAGAAAGAAAGGTATCACCGGTGCTATACTTATTCAGTTGCTGGAGTGTCGTTTAGACAACGTAGTTTTCCGTTTGGGTATAGCTCCCACTCGTGCAGCCGCTCGCCAATTGGTGAACCACAAGCATATAGTTGTAAACGGTGAAGTACTGAACATTCCTTCGTACATAGTGAAACAAGGCGATGTGATAGGAGTAAGAGAAAGAGATAAATCGATGGTTGTCATTACAAATGCACTTGCAGGAAACAGTCAGTCGAAATATCCTTGGCTCGAATGGGACAAAAATCTTATGGCAGGTAAATTTCTTCATATTCCCGAAAGAGAAGACATACCTGAAAACATAAAAGAACAACTTATTGTAGAACTTTATTCAAAAGCATAATTTTAATGTCAATATTAGCATTTCAAAGACCTAATCAGGTACATATGATAGAGGCGACCGAATCGAAAGGTAAATTCGAGTTTGCCCCTTTGGAACCGGGTTATGGTATCACTATCGGAAACGCTCTTCGTAGAGTATTGCTCTCTTCGCTCGAAGGATATGCTATTACGTCATTAAAAATTAGTGGAGTTGTACACGAATTTGATACTATACCCAATGTAATCGACGATGTTACAAATATTATATTGAATCTCAAAGAGGTTCGTTTCAAAAATGTAGGTAACGCAGCCGATACAAGTGAAACTGTATTGCTTAGTGTATCTAATAAAGAGTCGCTAAAAGCTAAAGACTTGGAAGACAAACTATCGAACTTCAAGGTTTTGAACCCCGAGCACGTTATTTGTACTATGGACAAGAGTGCAAAATTTACGATGGAGTTGAAAATCGAGAAGGGAAGAGGTTATGTTCCTGCCGACGAAAATAAAAGTATCGCTAAAGAGATAGGAGTCATAGGAATAGATGCTATATTTACCCCTATCAGAAATGTGATGTATTCCGTCGAACCGGAGCGTGTGGAGCAGAAGACCGACTACGACCGTCTCATATTGGAGATTGTTACCGACGGCTCTATCCACCCCAAGCAAGCACTCAAAGAGGCATCAAAAATCTTGATTCAACACTTTATGTTGTTTACCGACGAAAAGATTACTCTTGATATAGACGATTCGGGCGATACAAATGAGTTTGACCAAGATTTTCTGAAAAAACGTAAATTGCTAAAGACACCACTTACCGACCTCGATTTGTCGGTGCGTGCTTTGAACTGTCTTAAATCGGCAGACCTCGAAATACTCGGAGATTTGGCTCGAATACCAAAGTCTGAGTTGTTGAAATTCAGAAATTTCGGTAAAAAATCATTGACTGAATTAGAACAAAAATTAGAAACTCTAGACCTATCGTTTGGTATGGATGTATCGAAGTATAAACTTGAAAAAGAATTGTAAAAGAAATGAGACACAACAGAACAATAAATCACTTAGGACGCACAGCCTCGCATCGCTCAGCAATGTTGTCTAACATGGCTTGCTCGCTGATAAAACATAAAAGAATATCTACTACCGTAGCAAAAGCAAAAGCACTCCGTAAGTTCATAGAACCCCTTCTGACTAAGTCGAAAGAAGATACTATGCACTCGCGCCGTATAGTTTTTGCCAGCCTGAAAGATAAAAATACCGTTACCGAGTTATTCCGTGAGGTTTCTACAAAGATAGCCGATCGTCCGGGTGGATACACACGTATCTTGAAGACAGGTAATCGTTTAGGCGATGCTGCCGAAATGTGCATAATAGAGTTGGTAGACTACAACGAAAATATGCTGAAAGAAAAAGCCGCTAAAAAGACTACTCGTACGCGTAGAAGTAAAAAGACGGCAGAACCTGCTAAAGAAGCAGCAGTAGTGGAAGCAGCAAAAAGTAGCGAACCGTCGGAGATAGAAGCTCCTAAAGAAGATAATACTCCATCTGAAGCAAATAGTTGATCCTTCGGTGGATTGAATAAAGAGATAAGCCGTTTTTCGAGTCCGAAAGACGGCTTGTTTTTTGTTTGTGATATAATTTAAAAAAGGCTACCTCAAAATGATGGGTAGCCTTTTTTGTAATATTACATAATAGATTTATCCTTCATAATATCTGACTTCCTTATCTATTAATTTAAATATGGGCTCTAAAATAGATTCTTTAATCTGTTTTCTACCTAAATCAAAATTAACAAACCATTGAATAGCATCTTTTTTCCCGTTATTAGTTTTCCATATGCTATCTGTTGTTTCACCAAGTTCTTTTTGAGATTTGGATATGTATGTTGTTCTTTTCCCTTTTTCTCTTTCTGCTATATATTTCTCTATGATTTCATCTCCATATGTTTTTATGACGTCTTCTAGTAAATCTTTTGCTGCTTCCGTATAGCTTTTATATCTTTCCTTATACATTCCACAAGATACCGATACTTTGTTTCCAAGTAATTTTTTGATTAATATCTTAGATCCCTTAAATTTAGATTGATATTTAATATCTTCATCTTTTGGTTTGATTGGGGTTAGTTTATCTTGTATTAAACTAGCTATGAAGTCATTATCTAAAGAGTAACCCTCATTATCCGTTATCCTCTTATTTATTATTTTTGCTATCTCCTTATGGATGAAATTGTCAAAAAATAGAGAATTCCACGTTTTTTCAATTTGACTTTCACTCTCGGTTTTATCAATATCTTTGCCTTTATTTTCTTCCAGGTTCTTCAAAGATTTATCTATTTCATTTTTTCCCAAGTAGAGAGAAAACTTTTTGTTCGTTGATTTATTTAATTTATCAATGGATATCTCTTCAAAAAAATCGATGTTATATTTATAAGGATTATATGCATATACTTTCCAACGTCCGCCATTAGTTGCAAAACAAATAAATGGATTACTATTATTTTCGTCATCAATCAAACGAGCATACGTTAGAATCTGTTTCTCCACAGCATCGTCTAAATCAGTATTGAACTTTTTTACTTCTATGATTACTTTGGGTTTTTTATTAATTTGTAGCACAAAGTCTGCTCGTTTACCTTCTCCCACTTCGAACTCAGGATAAACCTCTTTGGCATTTTTGATGTTCCACCCAAGTTTTTCCAAGATTGGTATTACAAATTGTTGTGATACCTGACTTTCGTTATAATCGTCAAAGTCATTTTTGTCAATCCCTTCACTAAGGTTTTTCAGTAAGGTTACTAAATCTTTTGATGTGTCCATAATAATTTGAAATTATATTGTTTATTATAATATTTACTCCGATATGTTTTTGCAGCCTTCGGGGTCGGCAAACCACGAAGCATACGTGGTATAGTTGTGGGCGATTTTTTGGTTTATCTCTTTTGCCTGCTCGGGCTCGACTTTTTTGACGAACTTAGCCGGCACTCCCGCCCAGATGGTGTTGGGCTCTATGACCGTATTAGATAGCACCAGAGCATTTGCCGCCACGATAGCTCCTTCGCCCACGACGGCGTTATCGAGCACTACGGCACCCATTCCTATCAGAGCATAATCTTTGATGATGGCGCCGTGTACCACCGCATTGTGCCCGATAGAGACAAAATCGCCTATATGTACCTGCGACTTCTCGTAGAGCGTGTGCAGCACCGCACCGTCTTGAATATTGACGTTATTGCCTATGCGAATGGAGTTTACATCGCCTCGGAGTACGGCATTGAACCAAATAGAACAGTCGTTGCCCATCACTACGTCGCCTATTACTGTGGCATTCTCTGCCAAAAAACATCGGTCGCCCATTTTGGGCTCGATGCCTCTTACTGTTTTTATTAGAGCCATATCGTTATGTGTATGTGTGTTTTTGATTGATTATTATTGTCTAAAACCATTTTTTCTTTTTGAAGAACCACAAGATACCTACTACGCAAAGTATCATCAGTACTATCGAAAACAGTACTCCGTGCCGCCATTGCAATATCGAAAAGTCGGTGAAATTCATTCCATAGATACTTGCTATCAGCGTAGGCGGCATAAATATTACCGATACGATGGTGAAAATCTTTATTATCTTGTTTTGCTGTATGTTGATAAGACCGATGATGGCGTCTTGCAGATACTCGAGCCTGTCGAACGAGAAGCGGGTGTGTTCGAAAAGCGAGTTTATATCCTTGATAATGATAGATAGCTTCGCTTTTGCCTCGCCCGGCATAAGTACGCTTTTGAGCATATTGGAGCAGACACGCTGCTTGTCGACAATGTTTTCGCGTATTATCATCGTCTTTTCTTGTAGGTTTTTGACGGCTATAAGTGCGTCGTCGTCGGCATTGTCTTCGGTCTTTATCTCGTTCGAAAGTTCGGTTATCTGTCGAGCCATATCCTCTATCATATCGGCGTCGTAATCGACACGGGTAGCGAGCAAATCTACAAAAATAGAGTACCCCGACAGATAGTTGCGAGGGTTGGCAAAAATCTTTTTCACTATCTCGTTGAATGAGTGCAGATGTTTGCTGCGTACAGAGATGAGAATGCCGTTTTTCAGTATCAGCGAGACGGTCTCTTCTTCGAAGTTGTCGAGTAGGAATTGCGAATTGACTACGATGGAATCGGCTGTCTCGATATAACGCGACGAAATCTCTATCTCTTCCATCTCTTCTTCTTCCTGAATATATATTTTGAGGAACTGTTCGAGTTCGCTCTCTACCTCTACCGTTACGTCATTGAGGTCTATCCAAAGGAAATTTTCGATTGGAACGGTCTTCACTGTCTCGATAGTGCGAGACATTTTTATGCGGTTATCTTCTTTGTAAAAAAATCTGAATTCTGCCATATCTTTATTTTCGTTTTTTCCAGAGAAACACTCCGCTAAAAGAATCGAGGCAGACTATTTCTCAGATTGATTGATTTTGAATGAGTTTTGTTATCTCTATAAACTGCTCTTGGCTTATCTGTTCGGGTCGTAGGTCGAACGTTTTGTCCGATAAGTCGGCGTTGAACGTTTTGAGCGAGTTGCGCATCGTTTTGCGTCTTTGGTTAAAGGCTGTTTTCACTATCGAGAAGAAGAGTCGTTCGTTGCAGTCGAGCGTTTGTTGCTCTTTTCTTGTCAGGCGAATAACAGCCGATTTGACCTTAGGCGGAGGCACAAACACTTGCTCGGAGACCGTAAAAAGATATTCTGTGTGGTAAAAAGCCTGCGTCAGAACACTCGTTATACCATACACTTTATTGCCGTGTGTGGCACAGATACGCTCGGCGACTTCTTTCTGGAACATTCCCGCAAAGAAAGGTATTCGGCTTCGGTTGTCGAGTACTTTGAAGAGTATCTCGGTCGAGATATTGTACGGGAAATTGCCGACTATGCCGAAGGGCTCACCGTCGAATATTCGGTCGAAGTCGAATGTGAGGAAATCGTCTCTGAAGACTCTCAGCTGCGGATAGTGCTCACCGAGATAGGCACAACTCTCCTTGTCTATCTCTATTGCGAGCAGATTCGTATCATTTTTTTTCAAGAGAAACTGTGTCAATGCACCTGTGCCGGAACCGATTTCCAAAATATTTTTAATATTGTCGGGAATAGTTTCCGCTATTCGTTCGGCAATCCTGAGATCTTTGAGGAAATGCTGACCGAAATACTTTTTGGGTGTTACTCTCTGCACTGACAAAATTGTATTAGCATTCAAAGAAAATATGATAATTGAGTGGCAAAGGTACAAAATAATTGCATACGTTGTATATTTCCCATTTGGTAAGGCATACAGCTCATTGAAGGGGGAAGTTCTTGAATGACAACTGTTCTGAAAAAATCTTGTGTCCTGTTGACGCATTTTCATTACAGAGGTTTAAGATATATTGGCTAATTGCAGACTAACAACTCCCTTTTCTAAATACAACATAAAACTTTCGCCACTAAGAACTTCTAATGCTTCTTTTATATGAAAGAAATAATGCATATCATCTTCCTGCTTAGCTTATAGCTTCCATTTTTCTGATATTTCCGATAAAAACACTCATAACAAAACTTGGCAAACCTGCTTGCATCCTAAAGTGGTCAAATTCGACCACTTTAAAATTGGGATTGTGTATCATTTCCCAAGTACCAAGAAACTCAATGGTGTATCGTGTGCGAATCCAATTCTTGATGATGTCGGCAGCGGTGTACATTGAAGAGGAATCTCCCAATATATTATATCTATTGTTATTGTAGACCGCATGAAGCTGAAGAAGGAGCGGTCTGTCAAGAAGATATACAGAATAAAGCTCATGTACTTAATTTGTGTGCTGATGGGGTCATGAACTGTGCCAACCTGATATGATATCAGGATATGATAATAGGTTGGTAGAAGACATGACAGTTGCTATACTATTTTGCTTTTGCGTTGAGCTTATTCTATCCGTGGTTATCAGTGCCAAGTATTACACAGGGATTCTTATAGCTTTATGCCAACCGACATGAGAGAAAGATGCAAAAGAATTGCAAGTTTCATTTTCGTATCTTACAAATCTTGTTGTAATCCCATATGGGCATTGGAAGAATTTTGTTTTGAACTATTTTTTTGAATTGGGGCATATGCTTGGGAATATCACATTTAGAAGACTGCACCCAGTAATAAGGTTGCTTTGTCGTAGTTGTCAATTTATTGATTTCTGGTGCCTTTGTTTCCAACCATGTTTTAAGCCATTTGAGTTTCTTGACCATCTTAGATACTTCACTGGTTATGGCTGAATGTATTTCTATGTAGAACACCTCGCTATCATAGCAAAGCGCATAGTCCCAACGGTTTTCATCTGGATAAAGCTTAACTGTTGTGCCATCAATATCCAAACTTCCATCTATTTTACTGGGTTCTGGTACTTTTATCTTGGATTTATAGTCACCAAATGCATCTATACCTTCATGGTATCCTGTCATTACGTCGGGTGTTGCTTCTACCGCTTCTTTGAAAGTCAATTTCTGCTGCTGCTTTTTTCCCATGATCTTGTACTTTCTTAATCAGTGTATTTATAAACAATGTCCGCCACTTTGGAAGAGAATTGAGAAAGTCCACCCCACTCGGAAATGGCTCTATTTTCATTTCCTGCATCCAATGTTGAAATGTCAGTAGACAAGACTTTCCCATTTTTAGAGCGTGAGAAATAGTAAGTGGATAACTTCTTATCTAATAATCCATCAAAGATCTGGGAAGTAGTAGCATTCTTGCATAGGTCAAACATTTCGTATAGGGCGTTTTCCTTATTAGCAGTTGACGAGTCCTTTACGATATTGAAAGCCCATGCAAAATCTAAAAGCGTAGTAGAATGGGTAGAAACGATAACTTTCAGTCCATTATGAATAAGTTCAAGAATTTCCAATAATACTGACTTGATAGCTTGAGGGTGGAGTCCCATTTCAGGTTCTTCAATAACAACATATTTATAATTGTCTTTTTTGAACACTTGAGAGGGTGGTCCCGAAAGACAATAGAAAGCTATAAGTAATGGCATAAATTCCTTTTGTCCTGCACTCCATGTCATAAAAGGAATGCTCATATCATCGATTTTCATCTTCATTTTTTTCTGACCAGAATTCTCTTCCATAACAATCTTGCCACCATGAAAAATGTTTTCGTCAAAAGACTGTTTTAATGCGCTCTTCAGGTGATTACTTACGGGAAAAAGAGTTTCAGGGTCTCCCATCCCCCCTTGAATATAAATTCTTAATGTCTCACTAAATGATTTCAAAACATATGGAGTTGCCATGTCAAACTCCATGAAATTCTTTGGTCGGCCATCAGCTATACTTAATATTCGCTGTGCCGGTATATAAAACATTGATTCCTTTTTCGGCACATTCCTTTTCAAGAGAAAATTAAATGACACGACATGTCCGTTATATGTGATTTCTGTGTCAGGCTTGAAAATCTTATTCATTCCATCACCGAAGAATGTATCAACTACCTTATGTGGTTTTTTTTTATCGATAATATAATTGTATTTCCGCAAAGTGGACAAAATAAAGTCTTTGTCTACAATATATTTAAGCAGTTCTAAGAACAAGCTTTTACCACTAGCTTGAGGACCTACTAAGAAAGTCAGGTCGCCAAATGCTACATTCACGTTTCCAATAGGACCAAAATTCTTTATTTTTAATGATTCCATACTATAAAATTCTTATTGTCTTAGGTTTTATGTGTGCAAAGGTATCATAAAATTCTGAGACTAGAAAAAAGAGTAAAAAATACCTTCAAAAGTTTTGTTATCTTGTGTATTAGGTGTGCATTTGTATCCTACAATGAACCATTGAAATAGGCTGGTGTCTTAGTATCGGGAGTTCATTGACAAGCAAATCAAAGAGAATGCGAAATTGATAACAATATCTTATTTGTAATCCTATCTTTCCTCAATTTCTTAGACTGCATTTATTTATAAAAGATTTGCGATTTGATCCGAGGGTACAAAATAATTGCATACGTAAAGATGAAATATCGCAAAAACATATCGAAGTAAGGGAAATAACTATCGCAATTGGTATTGAAACTAATTATTAAATTTACTCTACTCCAATGGTTTTTAGCCTTAGTCTTTCGTTATATCACAGTACGACCAACCTCCGACTTACAGTACGACCAATACGTTTCTAACACATACGGCACGAGTCGCATTTGTTCTTACCGCCCTTTCGCATTACTATACGACGAGCGATGAACAGAAGACATAGAAGTATGACTACGCCAACGATAACCTCCTGTACCACACCATAATTGATGACGTTGTAAGCTATGAAAGAGACTATCCACGCCAGAACCGTAGTATAGCCGACGACAAAGAGAGCCCAGAGCCACGAACCTGTCTCGTTGCGAGTGGTAATGATAGCGGCAATACAAGGGAAGTATAGCAGCACAAAAAGCAGTAGTGATACTACAGAGGCTGTGGTATACACCTTAGAACCATCGCTATAGACGGCACTACGAAGTTTGTCGGGTAGCGAGAGCTCGATATTGTCTTCGTCGACACCATAAAGCACGCCGATAGTGCTTAGAACCATCTCTTTTGCAGCTGCCCCGGTAATGACGGCGACAGTTATCTTCCAGTCGAAACCTATCGGGCGAAGTACAGGCTCTACCGTTTTGCCCATCGAAGCCATATAAGAGTGTTCGAGCTGATAAGCCTTATCGTCCGACGAACTCTGCGGAAAGTACGAAAGCGCCCAAATGATGACAGTACCTACGAGAATAGTAGTAAACATCTTTTTCAGATACTGCGAGCCCTTCTCCCACGTATCGCGTAGGACATATTTTATCTGAGGCATACGATAAGTGGGCAGCTCCATTACGAACGGTGTATCGTTGCGGTTAAAAATTATTTTCTTGAATAGTTTTGCGATAAGAGCGGCTACTATTATGCCGGTGAAGTAGATGCAAAACATCACGAGAGCTTGATATTTTGCGAAAAAAGTACCTATCAGTAGGATATAGACTGGTAGTCTGGCGCTACACGAGATGAAAGATGTAACGAGAATGGTTATCATACGAGAATTGCGATTCTCTATCGTGCGAGTAGCCATTATAGCAGGAACCGAGCAACCGAATCCCATCATCAGCGGAATGAACGACTTGCCGTGCAAACCTATTTTGTGCATAATACGATCCATAATGAAAGCAGCGCGAGCCATATACCCCGAAGCATCGAGAAGAGTCATACAGAAATAGAGTATAAGTATATTTGGAAGGAACACAATGACAGCCCCCACACCGGCAACTATACCATCTACAAGTAAGTCTTTTAGTATACCGCTTGGTATCACATTCGATAACCATTCTGAGAAGATACCCACGCCCTTTTCTATCCAATCCATAGGATACTGCCCGAGCGAAAAGGTAGCCTCGAACATAAGATAAATGATAGCGGCAAAGATAGGGTAGGCCAGATACTTATGGGTAACTATTCGGTCTATCTTCGATGTTTTGGTAACGTAGTCGGGAGCCTCGGCTGCGACGAATGTCTCTTTCAATGCACCTGCGATAAAAGCATACTTAGCATCCATTATGGCGTTGGCAGCGCTTGTCTTCAACTCCTCCTCGATACGACGGCAAGCCTCGTCTCTGGCTACGACCACATCGCGGTAGTTGGCATAAACGGCTGCAATAGCCTCTATATCTTTGTCATGCTGTAGGAGTTGGATGGCGATATAACGCGGTGTAAAGCTATCGTCGGCACCCTCGTTGGCGGAATAGACCTTTTTGATGTTGTCGATAGCCTTTTCGATGACGTTGCCATAGTTTATATGGATATGCCTCACTATCTCGTGCAGTCTCTTGTCGCAGACGATGTCGGCAGAGGAGTGCCGCTTGCCGTGCTTGTGTTCGAGCTCGACGATATGGTGGTAGCGCTCGATGAGAGCATCGTTTTTGATGGCATCTATCAACTGACCGTCGCCGTCGATGACGTCGGCTCCCTCGTAGAGCTTTATGATGGCGTCGAGGAGGTCGTCGATGCCCTGTTTTAGAGCTGCCGAAGTAGGTACTATGGGTATCCCGATGAGTTTGCCGAGTTGCTCGATGTCGAGACTGTCGCCTCGTTTGCGAAACTCATCATAGAAATTTAGAGCCACTATCGAACGTATGTTCATATCGATGATTTGCGTCGTCAGATAGAGGTTTCGCTCTAAGTTGCCCGAGTCGACGACGTTGACGACAACGTCGGGTTTGTCGCCTACGATGTGATTACGCACAAGCCTCTCTTCTGGCGAGAAAGCCGAAATCGAATATGTGCCGGGTAGGTCTGTAAAATGGAAATTATAACCCTTATACGTCACGTTGCCGCTCTTGATATCGACGGTAACACCGCTATAATTGCCCACCTTGACGTGCATACCGGTAAGGGCGTTGAAGAGCGTCGATTTCCCCGAGTTCGGATTGCCTACAAGGGCTATATTAATCTGCTTTCTCCTCTCGAGAGCCACGCTTCGAAAGTCGTCTTCGCTGATAGTGCCGTGATACTCATCGCTCTGAGCCTTAATCACGTTCGAAGCCTCGTCTTCGGAGACGATATCGATTTGAGCGGCGACGCTGCGCCTCAACGATACCTCGTAACCCATTATTTTGTACGTGATAGGGTCTCCAAGCGGAGCTTCTTTCATTACCTCCACTACTTTACCTTTTATGAACCCCATCTCCACGATTCTTTTACGGAAACCGCCGTAGCCGTGTACCTTTACAATACAGCCCTTCATGTGGGGCTTCAGTTCCGATAGCTTCTGCATAATGTAGATATTGTATATTTACTTTCTGTTAAAACAATGCGACAGAGCCTGCAAAGTTAACATTGCAAACTCTGTCTGTCAATCACCATAAATAGTTATTTATCTTGCTTTTTATAATTACTTTGTGTTATTCGTCCCAACGCGTCATAGTCTTGTGTACATCGGTGATAGGCATGATTCCCGCTTTGAGTACTACCTTCTGTCCTATTTGTTGTGTGAGGAAAAAACATAAGCCCCTCGCAAGCCCTTCGCGCGATTCTGATATAATCACATAGAGCGGACGCCAAAAAGGGTAATTGCCGTTGTAGACATCGCCTGCATAGGGCAGATAGCTATCGGAGAGAGTCGCCTTGTCGCTTTTCGAAATCCTTACTATACGCACCTTGCTGCTATTTGCTTCGTACTGCACCGAATTGAGGTTGCCAAACTGGTTCATACCGACTATACCGATATTATTTGGGTCTTCGGCTATCTTATCGAAGATGTTTTGCCCCTCGCCTACGACGTAGAAGTGTTTCGATACATCTTGCGACCCCCGTGTGATAGAGTCCGATATGTAACGCATAACGCCATTGCTCTTATCGACGAAAAATATCTTCACCGTATCGAGCGGCGAGTTTTTGTTTATCTCTTTCCAACTGTTTATCTGCCCCATTATGAGCTGTTTTATCTGTTTGGAGCTCAGTATGCTGTCGGTATTTCGCTTATTGATGACGAAAGCTATTCCCTCGTAGCCGAAAGGGTATTTTCGTACCACACGTGTCTTAGGCAATAGCTCTCTCTCTCTGCTATCGAGGTCTCTGCCTACGACAATGAGCTTCACCGAGTCGTCGATAAGGTGGCGGATAGCTTCCTTCTCTTCGAGATACTTAGGAAATACGAACGCTTCGGGATAATGCACAGAAAAAACGTCGAGCTCTGCCTCTACTATATTTTGCATATTCTCGTCGGCAGCGATAGCTATCACTCCCGATACAAGCGTATCGTCGCTGTCGGTCTGCTTGTGTCGGCACCCGAATGCAACAATAGATATTAAGGTTATAGTAAGTATTGTCCGATACATAGTTTCGATATTTAAAAGTCTATTTATCTAAAATAAAATGATACCGACTACCCAATAGATATAATCGGTATCACAAAAATCAATTTTACTCTTCTATTAAAATATTTTCCTTATCGCTCTATAAACTCTGAAGATGCCATAAAGCAATATCACCACTCCCACAACTATACGAATGGTTTTAAACTGTATCAAAACCTCAGCCTTTTCCCATACCAGTAACGCCACACCTGCAACCAGGTAAAAAAGTGCCATTACAGACTCGAATATCACGAGTGTTAGTGCTTTGCCGTCGTATTTTTGCATAGCGAGAGGTATCTTAGTTTCTAAGAACGAAACGTATAGGTTGAGTGAAATAAGCTCTAACGGTATTACCATTTTGCTTTCCGGGTATCCATTTCGGCATAGCTTTCACCAAACGGACAGCCTCTCTGTCGAGTGTGGAGTGAGCACTTTGCACCACCTTTACGTTGGTAATCGAACCGTCTTTCTCTACGACGAAACCTACCTGTACAAGTCCCTGTATCTCGTCGGCAACTGCCTGTTGCGGATATTCAAGGTTCTCTCTCAACCATTTCAGACGAGCCTCTTCACCGCCAGGAAAAGAAGGCTTCACTTGCACCCAAGTATAGACTTTTTCTGTTTCGGGGGTGGTCGTTTCCACTACCTGCTTGTAGTCGTCGGGGTTGAACCCACTTCCATCGGTAACACCGTTTTCGACTGTCTTCGTAGAGATTTCAGCATCGATGTTTTTCAGAGCTTCGTTTGCCTGAGCAAGGTTTTCAACTTGAATTTTTACGTCTTCGACAACCGTTGCCTCAGTAAGCTTAATAGCCTTAGAAATCATATCCCGAGTTTCTTGCGGTATAACCATTTCTTCCTGTTGCTGTTCGGGCTTCTTCTGCTCTTCGGTGGTATTGAACTCCGTCTGAGCGAAAGCTTCGTCTTGTGCAACCGTATTCTGACTCAAAATCATATTCTCTATGATGTTTGGTAGAAAGATAGCTGCAAGTCCAAGCACGATAACCACTATCAACGACTTGATATGTCGGTTCGACGAATCGTCTCTCAACTGGTACGCACCGTAACGCTTGTTTTTGCCTTCGAAAAGGATTTCGAGCCATTGCGGCGACTGTAAATCAAAATCTTTTGTCATACTACTTACAATCTTTTAATAGTTATTTAATACCGAGCGATTCCTTTTGAGCTTGGGTGAGATAGTCGGGTTTGGTTCTATTCGACTTCAGATACAAAAGATTTCTTTCGTCGTCTGTAAACTCGGCTATCTGATAGAATCCTATATTGCATACCAACATTTCGTCGAGAGCGTCTACCATATTTTTGTACGACGACTTGTCCGAAGGTTTTATCAATACGTTTGGAGCTATCTTAAGATTCTTGTTCGCATCGGTTTGTATCTCTTTTACCTGCTCGGTAAAATACTTCTCACTTATCTGTCCTTTACTACGCTTCTCTTTTAGCTCCTGTATTTTCTGGTACGTTCCATCATTTTTTTTCATCAGTACGGCACGTATACCGTCTTGGTTGTATGTGGTACGCTTCAAAAAAGCGGTATCGTTCCAGTTTTCTTTAGTAGGTTTACCTTCGTAGTAATAAATATCGTTGTCGTCGCCAAGAAGAATAGTAATAGCCGTAGAAGCTCTGAATTGTGTGCCTTCTTCTTCTTTTACTTTGTTTTTTGCCGGCATCGTGATATTCATCACCTGAGGTTTGAGTAGTGTCGTACAGAACATAAAAAAGGTTATCAGCAACATATTCATATCCACCATAGGGGTGAAATCGACCCTTAGGACTTGCTTTTTCTGCCTTCCCTTTTTCTTCCCACCTTCATCTTTCACTTGTACTTCTGACATATTCTTGTACTTTTTATTGAAATTGTTAATATTAGTCTGACGAAGCAGTCCTCAGATTAGTTACCAAAAGATATTCGTTCTTGTGCAAATCTCTCAAATCGCTTATTACTTTCTTTACAACCTGATAATTGGTAGTTTTATCGGCTTTTATAGCCAACTTCACCTCTCCGATGGCTTTGCCTTTGGTAGCGCTATCTATCCAAACTTTAAATTCGTTTTTGGGGTCGATAGTATTGCTACCTTCGGCTGCAGGCTCTTCCGACTCTTGGTTGGGGATACCTATGTGCGGATTGTTTGGCACTTTGAGTTGTTCTTGCATATATGCATCCTGTTTTTCTACAGTCTTGTCTAAATATGCGGGTAACTCTCTGATAGGTACTCCAAAAGAGGTAAGCCTACGAATAGCGTTTTTTTGTTCAGGTGTAAAAGTAACATTATATTGTGATGCTACGAGCTCGGCTGTCCTTTCCAATTCGTCGGGATTGTCCATTGCGAGGAATATCTTACCTTCCTTATCTACAAGGATAGTAACCGTATTTTGTTCCGGCACTTTCACCTCCGACACCGATGCAGGCGTATTTACCGTAATAGGCTCTTTCTGCACGAATGTAGAGGTAAGCATAAAGAAAGTAAGCAACAGCACGGTAACATCACTCATCGCAGTCATATCGATGAACGTACTCTGTTTTTTTACCTTTACTTTTCCCATAAATTATCGTATATTTTTGAAATCGAAAAACATCAATGTTCTTTTCCGTTTCAGAAATAATCTTGTTTTTTGAAATTATAAAATAAGTAAGCTGAATTATTTATGCGTTTCCGAATAAGTTTGAGCCAAAGCGAAACTTACCTCTTCGATAGCATAAGTCATATTGTCGACCTTGCCGCTATAGAAAGCATAAGATATGATAGCCAAAGCACCGGTAGCAATACCCGAAGCAGTATTTACAAGAGCTTCCGAGATACCTACCGAAAGAGCCATAGAGTCTACACCACCTGCACCGGCAAGAGCCTGGAATGCACGAATCATACCCAACACAGTACCGAAAAGTCCCATAAGAGTACCCAGAGTAGATATAGTAGCTACGATAGGCAGATTTTGCTGCATCGACGGCAGTTGTATTGCGGTAGCTTCTTCGATTTCGTCTTTTATAGCTTGTATCTTTATTTCGTTAGCTACGTTGAGCGATTCTACTTCGCGGTATTTTGTTAAGCCTGCGTCTACGATAGCAGCTACAGAACCTTGCTGTTTTTCGCACAGCTTCTGAGCGGCATCGATATTGCCTTTGTTGAGCTCCTCTTTCACTTCGGCTACGAATTTTATCAAGTTGCCTTTACCTTTTGCTTTGTTGAGAGCAAAAAATCTTTCGACCGAAATAACAATAACCGTAAGCAATAAGGTCAAAATAATAGGTACTACGAATCCACCTTTGTACATAGTACCGAGAAGGTTGAGCGGGTGATTGTCGATATTACCGTCTTCGAAGTTAGATGTATTTCCCAATACGTAACGGAAGAATAATACTGCCAATATTAGACATATTAAAATCACAATTGATGCGTTGACGCCACGAGATTTTTTAATCCCTTTCTTTGTTGTTTGTTTTTGGTTT
>CAJPNS010000032.1 GCA_905372135.1 Porphyromonadaceae bacterium
TGCCACTAGGTGGAAGAGTAGGTAGCCGCCAACCTTTTTAAAGAGGTTATCCCAAAAAACGGGTAACCTCTTTTTTGTTTTATGATATCGATATTTATTTTTTTCCCTATAAACTTGGAAACTATTTTCCAAAAAAGTATAGGTAATCGTCCAATTATTTTTTCTCAATAAAGGCACTGAGCATTGTAGCGGTCAGTAGGGCAGCAAGCCCTAAGCAGACTATTATCAATAGAGCGTTGATGTATTTTGCTTTTGGTTTGGTATCGGCACTCAGCCCCGTCAGAAAATACTCTCTGAAAAACAGATAAAGTCCCGGAATAGTGATGCCTACCAGCATAAAATCTTCGGGTATTTGGTACTGATATATTTTAGATAGTCCGAGCAATGACCAATGGCAGAGCAATAAAAATAGAAAGATATTGATTTTACGGGTAAAAAGTAGTAACAATCCTATTGTAAACACCACTACCGAGCAGGGCATCACAGGCGAGGTTATGGTAGGGAAAGTGAGCCCGCGTACCAACGAAATGGCAGGATAAACGAAAGGCATTGCCAACAAAATCCACGCAACTGCATCGTACTTATAAGTACGCTCGAAGACGGTATATCCTGTTATTATGTCCCATATCCATATTGCTGCCATAAGAACCCAGAATATAGCCATAACATCGTTGTAGTCTCGCTTGTCGCAGTAGATGAAATAATATACAACGGCAATCCACAGGTATAGTGCGGTCAGATATATCTTCATCGCCTCCTTAACCCATTGGCGAGGCTTACGTACAAGCAATATAGTCAGCAC
Organism: Porphyromonadaceae bacterium; assembly: GCA_905372135.1. Taxonomy (GTDB): domain Bacteria; phylum Bacteroidota; class Bacteroidia; order Bacteroidales; family Paludibacteraceae; genus F0058. The sequence continues at coordinate 803 of CAJPNS010000032.1, forward strand.
CATCCCTGTAATGGCAATAAAAATCTGAAGTAACCAGGTAGAAGAGTTGTAGTATGCGATAGTTTTCCAGAATATTTCCATATTTTAGTGACGTGTTAATGAAAAAGCCCTATTCGGAAACAGGAACATCGGGAAAGTAGCCCCTACAGCCAACATAAAGATAACGGTACCTACTATCGTCGTGTTCGAAAAGAACATTCCCATATATTTATTCAATTTATCGGGAATATTCATCGTCTGCAGGCACATTATAAGAGAAAACACCATATTGTAGGCAAATTTACCCGGGATCATCGGCAGCAGTGCAGGAATAGACAGTACTGTTATAGGACAGTAAACTTTCTTACCGAGCCACAGACTACCAAAACCTATAGCTAAGGCTGCTACCAACGAAGAGGTCGCAATATCTGTTTCCAGATAGGTCATCAGACAGAAGCGACAGGCGTGCCCTACGGCTGCCAGTAGAGCTATCGCTTTGAATGCCCTCAGAGGTGGGTCAGATATTGCACCGAACCCGATACCTGCTATGGCGGCAAAGAACCCGTCGGAAAGTATATCTATTGCTATCATTTCTTCAAATTAAACTGTTTTTTACCAACAATAAAGTGAACAAAAGCCCTATGGCGATGTTTATAATAAGCAATGCTGCTTCTGTAAGGCGGGCAAATCCTGTCAGCACATACCCCTCGACAATGTCTATTACTCCGTTGATGAGCGGAACTCCCGGCACCAGATACAGTACGCTTGTAGCTAACGCTATCTCTGAAGTAGTATTGAATATCAATGCGGTAGATGCACATAGCGAAGAGACAAAAGCCGATACGATGAATATGATATAATGATTTATCTTTTTCTTCTGCATTTGCTGTTTGAGGAAAAAACCTGTAATAGTAGCTGAAAAAACGATTCCCATCGAAATAGTGTCTCCTCCGAAAAGCTTGCAGAACGCCGCATTGGCAAAACCCACCAAGAGCAATACAAAAAGAGGGTGTATCATCGGAGAGGAAACAATTTTACGATATTTTGCCATTATTTCTTCGAGAGACAGATGTTTGTCCAACGCCTCCCAACTCAGTGCACTTAGTTCCGAATTGTACTCGAAACTTATGTGGTATGCGGGGATATCGATTACTTCATTGATTGCCTCGAGTGTATCTTTGTAACTGACGGTAATGATTATATTTTTGTGTAGAACACTCATTTTCACCTCTGTACCCAGAGCTTCGCCTATTCGTTTAGAGTTGCGTACCACACGCGAAGTGTGCGCGCCCGATGCCATAAGGTGAGATGAATATTCGACAATAAACTTACTTATTGCCGTCAATGACTCGTTAGTATCCATATTGAATAAATTATTTTACCCGCAAAATTATAAAAACTTATATTGTTGTCAGGTAAAAGTTTTGTATTAAGTAAGAAACAAACAGGGACGACTATCACCCCCGTGTTTCTTCCATTTTCCTCTAACTAAACATTCCTTAAATAGTGTACAAGGTAATAGTTTTATCTGACAGTAGAAATAAAAAGGGCTTCCAAATGGATGCAGTCAGTTGAAAATCTTTTATTCTACTCCCGTCACTTTGTTCTCTAATTAATACTATTTTAGCTTGTCGTAGAAAAACTCCATACAGCGTTTATATATGTTATATCTCGATTTACTACCGAGTATACTATGATTTTTATTGGTAAATATCTGCATATCGAATATTTTTCCTGCTTCTACAAGTTTATCTGCCATAAGATAAGTATTTTGTATATGTACATTGTCGTCGGCGGTACCGTGTATCATAAGAAGACTCCCCTGAAGACGGTCGGCTCTGTTTAATACGCTGGTAATGTTGTATCCATCGATATTCTCTTGAGGACGATTCATAAATCGCTCAGTATAAGCAGTGTTGTATAGTCGCCAATCGGTAACGGGAGCAATAGCTACACCGGCAGCAAAAGGCGAGCCTTCGGTAGTAAGACACTGTAAAGTCATAAAACCGCCATAGCTCCATCCCCAAATACCTATTTTAGAGTTTGGATATTGTTGTTTAAGATATTGTGCTGCAGCTATTTGGTCTTGTGCTTCTAATATGCCGAGTTTACCATACGTACAATTACGGAATTCGGTTCCTCTACTGCCTGTACCGCGTCCGTCGACACAAGCTACCACGAATCCATTCATTGCCAAATAATATTCCCAATCCATATCCCACTGGTTGATAGCTTCTTGTGAGTCGGGACCTGAGTATTGTGTCATTACGATACGTCGATTACCGTCTTTTGGTAGATTGCGAGGCTCGATTATCCATCCGTTGAGAGTTGTACCTTCAGATGTAGTGAAAGAGAAGAATTTTTTTTGCGGTAACCTCGATTGTTTTCTGTATTTATCCGATAAATCGCTATTGTTTTCGATATTGCGTACTATCTTGCCCGAATTGTCTACAACGTTGTATATGTTTGGCGTATTAATGTCTGAATAGCTGTGTATTGCGTATTTAAAACCATTCGAGAACAGTGCAGAATGATAGCCTTTACGCTTGTCGAGAGGAGTCATTTTGTTGTTAACGACTTTGTATACTTCTCTTTCGGTGGGGCTATTGAAAGCAGCTTGGCAGTAGACTGTCTTTTTTGTCTCGTCGTAGCCGTAAAAAGCTGTAACATCGAAATTTCCTTTGGTAAGTTGCTGTATTTGTATGCCGGTAGGAGAGTATAGATAAATGTGTCGGTAGCCGTCTTTTTCGCTCATCATTACGAAAGAGTTGTCGGCATTGAATCTTACGTTGAAATTGCGATAGTCGGAATATGTTTTCGACTTCTCGGCATACAACTTGGTAGATAGCCCACTGCGAGGATTTAAGCTAAGTAACTCAATATTTTTTTGGTCTCTCGATAGTTTTACAATCGATAGCGCATCGGCCGAATTAGTCCATTTTATATATGGAATATAAAAATCCTCTCCTTCGACTTGCATTTTTGTAGTAGTACGATTTTCTATATCGTATGCCCATACTGAGACTTTAGAATTTGTCGTGCCTGCCTTCGGATATTTGAAGTTTTCTAAGGTAGGGTAGTTGTCGTTGAATATCTGTATCGAAAATTCGGATACCTCTTTTTCGTCGAACTTAATGTATGCCAATAGCTTATTGTCGGGAGAAAAAGTGAAGTAGCGCACCTGGGCAAATTCTTCTTCATAGACCCAATCGGCAATACCATTGATGATTTCGCCTGCTTTACCGTCTTTTGTTATGCGGCTCTCGGTGCCGAAATCGAGTTTTTTTAGAAATAGGTTATTGTCTCTTGCAAAGGCTATTATTCTGCCGTTAGGAGAAAATAGTGCAGCCTGCTGAGCCCCCCCGTCTGATAGCTGCGATATCTTATTGCGGTCGATATCATATACATAATAGTCTGCAATGACACTACGCCGATAAATAGGGCGTCCATTGGTCTCGATAAGTATCTTACTCTCTCTCTGGTCGAAAGAGAAATTATCGATTTTACTGAAAGGACATTTTTCGTGCCTGTCGATGTCGAAAAGTACTTGCGGTTTACTTGTCTTGTAGTAGTCTACTATTATCTGTTTGCGGTCGTTACCGATGTAGGCAAATCGCTCTCCGTCGTTCATACTTACTACATTTACAGGCGATTTGGCTCTCCATTTGCCTGTTGTCAGCTCTTTGAGATAGGTCTCGGCATCTTGTGCTAAGATATTATTGTTCATTACAAATGGCAGTATCAATATTAACGTTAATAATTTTCTGGTAGTCATAATTATAAGTGTTGTTTTAGTAGTTTGTCTTTAAAAAATCTTTTATTTGGGGTATATAGCGGTCGATATCTCCGGCTCCGAATGTTACTATCACATCGAAATCCTTGTCCTTGAGCGTTTCAAATAATAATGCTTTGGTCGTAAGCGATTTGTGAGCAGAAGTTATTTCGTTGTAAATCAATGCAGACGATACTCCTTCAATAGGCTTTTCTCTTGCAGGGTAAATTTCTAAAAGTACCACCTCGTCGAGCTGAGATAATGCCTCGGCAAATTCATGATAAAAATCGGCTGTACGGCTATACAGATGCGGTTGAAATACACCTAATATTTTTTTATCGGCGTATAGCATCTTGAGTGAAGATATCGAAGAAGCCAACTCTTTGGGATGATGAGCATAGTCGTCGATGTAAATTTTCGGATGCTCCAAATGTTTTTCAAATCTACGCTTCACGCCTCTGTACGAAGCCATCCCTTTGCGCAATTCGTCTTCACCGACTCCATTGAGCCAAGCAATTGCCATAGCGGCTATGGTATTCTCCACATTTACGAAGACCGGTACACCAAGCTGTATATCTGAGATTTGCGTGCCAAGCATAACGGCATCGAACAATAGTCGGCCGTCGCCCACTCTGATATTGTCGGCATAGAAATCCGATTTTTCATTTACCGAATATTGATACGACTTTACACTTGGTTTCAACTTTGGATTTAGTTGTATGCCCTTTTTGTACAGAAGAGTACCGCCATCGACTATAAGAGAACAAAAATGTTCGAACGCTTCTATATAGTCTGAGTGTGAGCCATATATGTCTAAGTGGTCGGCATCGGTAGACGATATCACCGCCATAATAGGCGATAGCTTGTGAAACGAGCGGTCGTATTCGTCGGCTTCGATTACGACCAAATCGCTTTTGTCAGACAGCAACAGATTGCTATTATAGTTGATAGATATACCGCCTAAAAACGCATTGCAGTCGACATGGCTTTGTCGTAACAGATGAGCTATCATAGTGGATATGGTAGTTTTGCCATGTGTACCGGCTACACACAGCCCCCGCTCCGATTTGGTGATTTCTCCCAATACCTCAGCTCGTTTTAATATCCTGAATCCGTGTCGTTTGAAATACTCAAATTCGCCGTGTTCGGATGGTATTGCCGGCGTGTATATTACAATCGTTTCGTGTGGATCTGTAAACTCTGCGGGAATATTGTCGTTTAGGTCTGTATAGTGAATATCAATGCCTTCCGCCTGCAGATTTAAACAAAGTTGGCTACAAACTCTGTCGTAGCCACCAACTTTGTATCCTTTACGGTTGAAGTATCGAGCGATTGCACTCATACCGATACCCCCTATACCAAGGAAATAGTATTTTGTCATTTTAGTCTGATTTTTTATTAGACTCTATATATCAGACTAATCCTGCGACGGGTAAACAATCTTATATCCTTTTCCGTGTATATTTACGATACTTACTTCGGGGTCTTTCTGTAGTATTTTTCTCAGTTTGGTAATGTAAACATCCATACTGCGAGCGTTGAAGTAAGTTACTTCGCCCCAGATAGTTTTGAGTGCAGAGTTGCGTTCAAGTATCTGGTTTCCACTCTGAAGCAAGGCTCTCAACATTTCCGATTCTTTGGTAGTAAGTTTTGTCTTTTCGTTTTCGCATATAAGCACCTGTTTCTGGCAGTCGAATACGAATTTTCCGAACTTATATTCGGTAACACCCATCTGCAGCTTCTGCAGGCTTACGCGTCGGAGTATAGCCTCTATCCTGAAAAGCAGTTCTTCCATCGAGAAGGGTTTGGTGATATAGTCGTCGGCACCTATCTTGAAGCCTTCTAATATATCCTGTTTCAGGGCTTTAACCGTAAGGAAGATAATTGGAATTTTTGTATCTTTCTTTCTTATATCCGAAGCTAATGTAAGTCCGTCTTTTTGAGGCATCATTACATCGAGTATGCATAAATCATACTTATTTTCGAGGAAAGCTTGGTAGCCTTGTTCACCGTCGGGCAATAGATCCACGTCGTAGTCTTTTGCCATTAGGTATTCGCTAAGAAGAGAACCTAAATTGGTATCGTCTTCACATAATAAAACTTTAGTATTCATAATTAATTCCTTTTTTTTTAGTTTATAGACTTGTATTTTTTTTATAGGTTTATTTGTATCTTGTTTTTTTTCTTTACTTTAAGTAGTAGACGGCAGTTGAATAATAAATTTGGTGCCTATTCCAAGCTCGCTCTCTACTTCGATAGTTCCTTTGTGTTCGGTTACAATCTTTTTTACGTATGCTAATCCTAAGCCGAATCCTTTGACATTGTGTAAGTTGCCGGTAGATACTCTATAAAATCTATCGAATATGCGTTTTTGGTCTTCTTTCTTGATTCCTATACCATTGTCTTCTATAGATATACAGAGTTTATTCTTTTCGTTCCAAGTTTTTACAGTCAGTACCAGATCTTTAGTTGTATACTTCACCGAATTTTCAAACAGATTGTAAATCACATTGGTAAAGTGTACATTATCTACAAGAGCAAACGGGTTCTCTGCCGATAGATATGAGTTTACTCTTCCGTTGTTTTGACTGATTTTTATCGAAAAGTTTTTAATTACCTTGTCTATTAGCTGATTGACGTTGTCTTCTTTAAGGTTTAATATCGATTGTTGTGTAGCAAATATCGATGTCTGTAACACTTTATCTACCAAGGTGTTGAGTCGTCGAGTTTCATCTTTTATTACGTTGGAAGTATTGCTGAGAAATTCGGGCGACTTACTTACCGTGCTATCGTTGAGCATCTGCGAAGCAAGTGATATAGAGGCTATTGGTGTTTTTAGCTCATGTGTCATGTTGTTGAGAAAATCAGACTTTATATCTGCGTCTCTTTTCTGGGCAAACATAGCATATATCATGACTATCAGTAGTATAAACAAGATGATAGATATTATGATAGTCGGTAGCAACGTCTTTATAAGCTGATTGGTATACGAGTTTTGTTTTGAAAATACCAAATTGGCATAGATAGCGTCTTCGGGCTGATTGGTGGCAAATATCTCTTGTACGATAGTGTTGTGTTTGTCGGTCAGTTCGTTGTAGTTGTTCGAAAAGACGATGTTGTTGTCTTTGTCTGAGACGAAAAACAGAAAATTGTCGTCGATACTATGCTCTCTGAGTGCTAGGGTAACATGATTCAGAAATTTGCTGAAATTGATTCTATTAGCCTTGCCCACACAAGAAGTCTCGAGCATTAATTTTGCTAAGACTCTGTCGGTGAGTTGTTTATTTTGGCGATATCGTTTTTTGTAGTTTTCCGTTAATATCTCGTTCAGCCCGCCGATATAAGAGTTGGGCTTGCGATTGAGCGACGATATGCCGGTAGACGGTTCGAAGATATTGTTTAAGTACGAGTTGCCATCTTGTGTGATGACCTCGTCTATCATTCGTTTGATATCGTCTTCTTTCATTTCGAGCTCTACGTCTTTCACTGTTTTCGATACGACATCAGTGAAAGTCTGGTCGTAAAATGCTGTGGTCTCCTTTACTAAGAAGTATTGGGAGATTATCAGCGTAATAAGACTAGCCGAGATAATTGAGATAAAAATTATTAATTTTACTTTTTTCATTCGCACTGCAAAGATAACTGTTTTTTTTGACTTTAACGCAAGAATGAAAAAAAATCGTGCGTTTTTAACCCAAAAGAAATGTTTGATGTTGCATAAATGGCAGATTTAACATAACACCTATATCTGAAAAACGTAACTTTTTCTTTGTTTATTGTGTTTAATAAAAATATGTTACCTTTGCCCCTTATGTTTTTCACCCTTAAATGATTGATATAACATACATATATATAGTGAGATATGGTATTTCGGCCAAAAATATTTGAAACTCTAAAACACTACTCGAAAGAGAAATTTACTGCCGACCTAATGGCAGGTATTATAGTAGGAATAGTAGCAATACCACTTGCCGTGGCGTTTGGTATTGCCTCGGGAGTAGGACCTACCGAAGGCTTGGTGACAGCTATCATAGCGGGTTTTATAATATCGTTTTTCGGCGGCAGTCGGGTACAGATAGGCGGACCCACCGGAGCGTTCATAGTGATAGTGTATGGTATCATTCAGCAACATGGGCTTGCCGGACTGCTTATAGCCACTATCATGGCAGGTATAATGCTGATACTGATGGGAGTATTCAAGTTGGGTAATATTATCAAATTTGTACCTTATCCCGTAATAATAGGTTTCACGGCGGGTATAGCCGTTACAATATTTTCTACTCAGATAAAAGACCTTTTCGGTCTGGATATCGATAATCTACCAGCCAATTTTGTAGATAAATGGATAGTGTATTTCAAAAACATATCGGAAACAAACTTGGTTACCCTATTGCTCGGTGTATTGAGTGTTTTTATAATAGTCTTAGTACCAAAGATTTCAAAAAAAATCCCAGGTAGTCTGGTAGCAATTGTTGTTATGACCGTAGCCGTATGGCTGCTGAACAGTTCGGGAACTTTCGGGCATATCAAGACTATCGGCGATATATATCAACTGCCTTCGGGTATACCGTTGCCTAAGATGCCTACGCTTACACTGGCAGAAGGCACCACTATAATAGACCTTATAGTACAGCTATTTCCGGCAGCTTTTACTATCGCTATGCTTGGTGCTATCGAGAGTTTGCTATCGGCTATGGTAGCCGATGGGGTGATAGCCGATAAACACGACTCCAATACCGAGCTCATAGGGCAAGGAATAGCCAATATCGTAACACCGCTATTCGGAGGGATACCCGCCACAGGGGCTATTGCCCGCACTATGACCAATATCAACAATGGCGGTAGGTCGCCTATTGCGGGGATAATACACGCTGTAACACTGCTTTTGGTGCTGCTGTTTTTAGGGAAACTCGTAGGTTATATACCAATGGCTTGTCTGGCAGGGGTTTTAGTGGTAGTGTCGTATAATATGAGCGGGTGGCGGAGTATAGCTGCACTTCGTAAGATGCCTATGAGCGACAATGCAGTAATGTGGATTACGATAGTACTGACCGTAGTATTTGACCTCACTATCGCTATCGAGATAGGGCTTCTGCTTTCTGTAGTGCTATTCCTGAAACGTACATCTGAGGCGACATCGATAAAAATATTCGGTTCGGAGATAGACCCAAATATAGAGAGCGACCTCGAGCTGCACGAAGAGAAACTTATTATCCCCGAAGGAGTGGCTGTGTATGAGATAGATGGACCTTATTTTTTCGGTGTAGCCAATAAGTTCGATGAGATAATGACTCGAATGGCGAAACCGCCGCGTGTACGCATAATACGTATGAGGCGTGTGCCGTTTATCGACTCTACCGGACTGCATAATCTCGAAAACTTATGTATACAGTCGCGGCGACAGGGCTCTATCGTAATACTTTCGGGTGTAACCATGCAGGTGCGAAAGACTCTGCTCAAAGCTAAGTTCGACGATATTATACCCGAAGACCATATCTGCTCGCATATCAATATCGCTCTCAAAAAAGCAGATGAAATATTGCATCAGGATTGATGTCGGATATGTCTTATTATCCGTGTTATAGTCGGTGCGATTGGATGGGGAGCAGATACGATATTTGTCTGAAATATCGTTTATCGATGAATTTTACTGTTTTTTGTTGGTATAGCCTTGCTTGTAATCGGAAAAAATAGTGTACATTTGCTTTAAGTTTTATATGTACGAAAAAATAAGGCTTCTAAATACAGTAATCTTATGGTTTATAGGTTTTTGTTGCTATCAGACGAAATTGATAATTTTGAGCGAATCATTGAGATAAACTCAGACGCTACCTTCTCGGAGTTTCAGAAAGTGATTTTATCCTCTGTGGGTTATACCGATTCGGAATTGAATACTTTCTATATCTGTTCCGACGATTGGGAAAAAGAGCAGGAGATACTACAAATGGAGATGGATAGCGATTCGTCGGTAGATATTTATCTGATGGATAGTACACATATCGATGAATTTATCGAAGACAAAGGTCAACGACTTATGTTTGTGTTCGATGTACTTACAGACCGTGCGTTTTTCATAGAACTAAAAGATATAGAGCTTCATAAGACACTAAAAAAGCCTGTCTGTACGGTTTCGAAGGGTACGCCGCCCGAACAAACGGTTCAGTTCGACGAAATACTCGACGATATGGTGAAGAAGAGCAACTCTGCAAACATATTCGACGAAGACCTATATGGAGACAATATGTACAACGAAGACGAATTTGACCCTGATGGCTTCTCTGATGTTAGTTTTGACGAAAACTAATTGATGGGAAGTGTATTATAGAAAAATAAACTTAGTCGTTCGGGCACTGCTTGAGATTGGAAAATTCTACAAATCAATTTAGAATCCGAGTAAGTTTAGATTGTTGATGGCGGGCTGCGCCTGCAAAGGTATCTATTTTAGACGGCAGATTACAAAGACTTTCTAAACGCTCAAATCCTGTCATTCAGGAATTTTTCTCAACAAATAGCAGTGCCTTTTTATTACACTTTTATCGCGACGGTAATAATATGATAAATAAAGAAATAAGTCTACCAAATCGTATCATACGAATGGTAGACTTACGTCATAAAAAAACAAATATTTTTCGCCTTCTCTTCTCTCTTTAGGATTTGACTCTGCCCACATACGAACCGTCTCTGGTATCTATCTCTATTACTTCGCCTTCGCTGATAAAGAGAGGCACACGTACCGTAGCACCCGATTCGACGGTAGCGGGTTTGAGTGTGTTTGTAGCCGTATCGCCCTTCAGTCCGGGTTCGGTATAAGTAACCTTCATCTGTACTTTTGTAGGCATATCGGCAAAAAGTATGGTATCGGTCGACGAGTCGGTTACTACTTCGAGTATCATTCCCTCGAGTAAGAAGTCGACTCCGTTGATAAGGTCGTGTGCTACAGGGTGCTGTTCGAAAGTCTCTTGATTCATAAAAATATAATCGTCGCCCTCTTTGTATAAGAACTGATACGGACGACGTTCGACACGGACGTCTTCGAGCTTTTCGCCTATATTGAATCTGCGTTCCAATACTCTGCCGTCGACTACGTCTTTCAGGGTAGTACGCATAAAGGTATTGCCTTTACCCGGCTTTACGTGCAAGAAGTCGATTACGAAGTAGAGCCTGCCGTCCATTCTTATGCAGGTGCCGTTTTTAATGTCTTGTGCATTCATCATAATGTGATAATCTCTATTTTGATGTTTTATTATTATTTCCGTCGGCAAAATTACTACTTTTTTTGTTACATACAATTTTTTTGTTCGTACCACGTAATCTGAGCTAAGATGCCTTTGCTAAAAATATTGGCGACACTTGCCGTTTGGAGCTTTTTTACTAACTTTGCTCCGTTTTTTCGATAATCTATAAACAATTAATTACGTTTCTTATATAATGAATAAAACAGCACTTATCACGGGAGCAACATCGGGTATAGGCAGAGCCGTTGCCGATATTTTTGCAGAAAACAAGTATAACCTTATCGTAACAGGCAGACGCAGCGAACGACTGCAAGAGCTCAAAGCCGCCCTCGAACGGCAACACGGCATCGAGGTGCTTGCACTCTGTTTCGACGTAAGGGACAACGACGAAGTGGTACGCAACATAGCGTCGCTGCCCGTAGAGTGGCGTAATATCGACGTATTGGTCAATAATGCAGGGCTTGCCGTGGGGCTAAACCATATCCAAGACGGTGTCCTCGACGACTGGGAGCGGATGATAGACACCAACATCAAGGGGCTTCTGTATGTTACGCGGGCGGTGTCGCCACTGATGGTAGCCCGCAATAGCGGACATATAGTAAATATCTGTTCCGTAGCAGGTAAAGAGGTCTACGAGAACGGCAACGTATACTGTGCCACCAAGCACGCCGTAGATGCTCTGAGCAAGGCGATGCGTATCGATATGCTGGGACACAACATAAAGGTAACCAATATCTGCCCCGGTGCGGTAGAGACCGAGTTTTCGATAGTACGTTTCAAAGGCGATACACAGCGTGCCGCAGGCACATACAAAGGTATAGAGCCGCTCACGGGATGCGATATAGCCGAGTGCATATATTTCGCCGTATCGCTGCCACAGCACGTATGTATCAACGATATGATGATAATGCCTACGGCTCAGGCAGATAGCCGTACGTTCAATAGAAAATAACACCGCAACACCTATTAATGGAATACAATTTCAGAGATATAGAGAGCCGTTGGCAGCAACGCTGGCGAGACGACAAGACCTACCGCGTACGGATAGATCCCGATAAGCCGAAGTATTATGTACTCGATATGTTCCCCTACCCGTCGGGAGCAGGCTTGCACGTGGGGCATCCGCTCGGATATATCGCTTCTGATATATACGCCCGCTACAAGCGGCAGAAGGGCTTCAACGTACTTCACCCGATGGGATACGATGCCTACGGGCTGCCCGCCGAGCAGTACGCCATACAGACGGGGCAGCACCCTGCCGTTACTACCGACGAGAATATCCGTCGTTACAGGCAACAGCTCGATAAGATAGGCTTTTCGTTCGATTGGGACAGAGAGATACGTACCAGCGATGCCGACTACTACAAATGGACACAGTGGGCATTTATACGTATGTTCGACTCGTATTATTGTAATACAACACAGCAGGCTCGCCCTATCGGTGAGCTTATCGAGTGTTTCGAGCGGCAGGGAAATATCGGTCTCGACATTGCCCATACCGAAGAGATAGAGTTCGATGCCGAGGAGTGGAAGTTGTGGGACGAACGCCGTCGTAGTGAGGTGCTTATGAACTACCGTATAGCATATTTGGCAGAGACGGCAGTCAATTGGTGCGAAAAGCTCGGCACTGTCCTTGCCAACGACGAGGTACAAGACGGTGTCTCTATCCGTGGCGGTTATCCTGTGGTGCAGAAGATGATGAAACAGTGGAGTCTGCGTGTGTCGGCTTATGCACAGCGGCTTCTCGACGGCTTGGACAGCTTGGATTGGAGTCAGAGCATCAAAGAGACGCAACGTAACTGGATAGGACGCTCCGAAGGTGCCGAGATGGTGTTCTACACCGAAGGCGAAGACCCGGTAGCTATCAATATATTCACCACCCGTGCCGATACGGTATACGGCGTTACATTTATGGTGCTGGCTCCCGAGAGCGAATATGTAAGCCTCGTTACCACCGCCGACCAAAAGGACGAGGTAGACAAGTATCTGGAGCAGACTCGCAAACGCACCGAACGCGAACGCATAGCCGACCGCAGAGTGTCGGGAGTATTTTCGGGTTCTTATGCCGTCAACCCCGTATCGCACTGTCGTATACCGATATATATAAGCGACTACGTTCTTGCAGGTTACGGTACCGGTGCTATTATGGCTGTGCCTGCCCACGACAGTCGCGACTACGCCTTTGCACGACACTTCTCCCTGCCGATAGTGCCGCTCGTCGAAGGAGCCGACGTGAGCGAAGAGAGCTTCGATGCCAAAGAGGGCACGGTGATAAATTCGCCCGCAGGTACGCCTGCCGAAGGGCAGTTGGTGCTCAACGGTCTGTCGGTAAGCGAAGCGATAGAGGCAGCAAAAAAATATATCGTAGCCTCAGGTTTGGGCAAAGTAAAGGTAAACTATCGCCTGCGCGATGCCATCTTCAGCCGTCAGCGGTATTGGGGCGAACCCTTCCCCATATATTACAAAGACGGCGTACCCTGTACTGTCGACGAAAAAGACCTACCCGTCGTATTGCCCGAGATAGATAAGTTCTTGCCCACCGATACGGGCGAACCGCCGCTCGGCAGAGCTGCCGACTGGACGTACAGAGGTTATCCGCTCGAACTGTCTACTATGCCGGGTTTTGCGGGCTCGTCGGCGTATTATCTGCGTTACGAAGACCCACAAAACAGCGATGCGCTCGTATCTACCGAAGCTAATGGCTATTGGCGTAATGTCGACCTCTATCTCGGAGGCTCCGAACACGCCACGGGACACCTCATATACTGTCGGTTCTGGACTAAATTCCTATTCGACTACGGATATATAAAAGACGACGAACCGTTTGCCAAACTCATAAACCAAGGTATGATACAGGGACGTAGCAATTTCGTCTATCGTATAAAAAATACCAATACTTTTGTCTCTTATTCTAAAAAAGAGAGCTACGACACTACCGAAATACACGTCGATGTAAATCTCGTGGAAAACGATATTCTCGACACAGACCGTTTCCGTCGGTGGCAACCCGAGTTTGCCGACGCCGAGTTTATCGTCGATGCCGACGGTAAGTATCGCTGCGGCTGGGCAGTGGAGAAGATGTCGAAGTCGATGTACAACGTGGTCAATCCCGACGATATTGTAGAACGCTACGGAGCCGATACGCTGCGTCTGTACGAGATGTTCCTCGGACCTGTGGAGCAGTCGAAGCCGTGGGATACGAAGGGCATAGATGGCGTACACCGTTTCTTGAAACGTCTCTGGGCTTTGGTGTACGACGCTCAGGGCAATCTGTTGCTCGACGACCGACAGCCCACCGAAGAGGAGCTGAAGACACTGCACAAGACGATAAAAAAGATAACATACGATATAGAGAATTTTTCGTTCAATACCTCGGTGTCGGCGTTTATGATATGCGTCAACGAGCTGTCGACGGCGAAGTGTTCCAAGAAAGCAATTATAGAACCGCTGGCGGTGATACTTGCCCCGTTTGCTCCGCATATTGCCGAAGAGATATACAGCCTGTGCGGCAATAGCACGACGGTATGCGATGCCGCTTTCCCCGAGTGCGATGAGCGTCATCTGGTAGAGGCGACGGTGAAATACCCCGTATCGTTCAACGGCAAGGTGCGGTTCACCCTCGACCTGCCGGCAGATATGAGTGTCGAAGAGGTAGAGAAGAGTGCCCTTGCTCACGACGAAACACAGAAATGGCTACAAGGCAAAGCTGTAAGAAAGGTGATAGTCGTACCCCGTAAGATAGTCAATATCGTAATGTAAGAAAAATGTGGCAAGTGCCGTCGGCTGAGTCGATAGGCACTTGTTTTTTGTTGTAGGGTAAGGGAGTTGATGCTTTGTTGTAAATGTATGATTAATAGTTGTTTATTTGTGTAGGCTCCATACAGAATTGCAGGAGTCAAAATTTTTATCTAATTTTGCCCGCAAAAATTTTTTATATACGACTATATGATTTTTCTTATCAAAGCATTGCAGCTGATACTGGCTCTGTCGATACTGGTGGTAGTTCACGAGTTCGGACACTTCGGGTTTGCCCGACTATTCAAGGTGCGGGTAAACAAGTTTTACCTGTTTTTCAACCCCCGATTCTCCATTTTCAGGGCAAAAAAGATAAATGGCAAGTGGCAGACGAAGTTTTTTTCACGCAACTTGCCCGAGCACGAAGTGCAGGCTGTCGACGAAAACGGCGTGCCGAAGACCGACAAAAAGGGCAAACCTGTAATGATACCCGATGACATCAACAAACTGCCTGCCGACGATTGGCGTCGCTATCCTGAGTCTACCGAGTGGGGTATTGGTTGGGTACCTTTCGGCGGATATTGTGCCATAGCAGGTATGGTCGACGAAACGACAAAAGAGTCGTCGCTATCGAGTGAGCCTCAGCAATGGGAATATCGCTCACGTAAGCCTTGGCAGCGTTTTTTTATGATTGTCGGCGGTGTGCTGTTCAACTTTATCCTCGCCATATTGATTTTTGCTATGCTGTTGTTTAAAAACGGCGAAGAGGTCTTACCCGTCCGCAACGCATATCTCGGATACAAATACTGTCGTACGGCTCTCGATAACGGATTTCGTAATGGCGACATAATAGTGGCTATCGACGGAGGTGAGGCAAATAGCAGCAAAGACGTCATAGAAAAGCTTGTGATAGAGGGCAAACGCAATGTTACCGTCAGTCGCAACGGTGAGACGACGACCGTCTGTCTGCCCGAAAACTTCGGAGAACAGTTCATAGAAGCCAAAGAAAAACAGTTTATGACGCCCGTTATACCGTTTGTCGTCGATAGTGTTATGCCACAGTCGGCGGCGATGAACAGAGGTCTGCAGCGTGGCGACAGTATCGTCGGAGTGGGTGGCAAGCCGCTTACCGACGTCGAAGATATTATGGCGGCTATCACCGATAATGCAGGCAAGATGACGACAATAGACTTCTATCGTCGTGGCAGCCTCGTTTCGGACAGTATTATGCCCGACGAAAACGGAAAAATAGGTGTAGTACTACGCGACCCGACACATATCTTCGAGACCGAGAAGATTCGTTACGGCTTCTTTGCCGCCTTCCCTGCCGGTATACGTATGGGGTGGGAGACTCTCGTGTCGTACGTAAAGCAATTCAGACTTGTGTTTACCAAGGCGGGAGCCAAGTCGGTAGGCGGATTTGCCGCTATCGGCAACCTCTTCCCATCGCAGTGGAATTGGACTATATTCTGGAGTATGACGGCTCTGCTATCGGTTATACTTGCCTTTATGAATATATTACCGATACCATTTCTCGACGGAGGATATATACTTTTTATCATCTACGAAATGATAACGGGCAAAAAACCGAGCGACAAGTTTATGGAGATATCTCTGAATATAGGTATGATCTTTGTTCTGGGCTTACTTGTATTTGCCAACGGTAACGACCTGCTGAAATGGATTACATCTATGCTGTAAGGCTATTTTTATAAAACAATCGATGGTGTGGTGAGGTATTTTACGTCGACGTTGAGATACTCACCCACTTCGCAATACGACATATATAACTTACAAAAATACCTATGAAACATTTCGAGACCGTAATGAAAGTGCGTGATTATGAGTGCGACGCACAAGGAATAGTAAACAATGCCA
>CAJPNS010000033.1 GCA_905372135.1 Porphyromonadaceae bacterium
AAATATTTATCTTAGAGAGATTACTGTTATCAAAAACGTGAGCGAAGAAGTAACAATCCCCACAAACTCCGAAAAATTGTTCAATGCCCAGAATTTTTTACTCGACATATCTACATATATTATATCGTTTGGCATAATATAATAGAAATCTGACTCTATAATACTCTGAGTACGAATATCGAATGTCTTTATAACGGTACCGCTTTCGGTAGTACGTATTATCTTTACTTTATTGAAACGAGCTCCATCGTTAAGTCCTCCAGAGAGTGCAAGTGCCTGATATATAGTAAGTCGCTCTTTATATATCGGGAAATAACCTCTGCCTGCCTCGCCTATAACGCAAAAAGTCTGTGTCTTCAAAGCGAGTTTTACCTCTACGTCGGCAGCAAACTCTTTGAGTCGAGCGGTCAGTATGTCTTCGGCTTCGTCTATAGTCTTACCACAAAGCTCTACACGAGGCATATATGGAAAATCGACCGTACCATCTTCGAAAATCCTATAAGCACTCTGCCCTATCGATAACGGTGAAAATATTTTTATTATAGACTCATTTGTAGATAAAACTCTGATAACCAACTCGTCATTAACCTTAAGTCTATATTTCGTCACATCTACCTTATCGTATTGAGGCAGACTTTTACGATCTTGCAGTAAATTATTGGTATAGCGAGTATAGCAAGATTGCAATATCAATATCGTCGACAAAACAAATAACTTATATAGTATCCTCATAGTCAATCGATTTTTATTATTTGCTTTTCGCTACATTAAACACTTTGTACAATATAATCCCGATAGACGCAGTAGAGATAGCCATACTCAACATTGTAGATACATGTTTGATTCCCACATTCTTAATACCACTCGGCTGTATGTAAAGTACATCGTTGGGTTGGATGTAATAATATTCGGAATCGATGATTTTTTCGGTACGGAGGTCAAACTTTTTTACTATCGTACCACGATCTGTAAGCCTTACAAGTCTCACTATCGAACGGTCGGCAAAATCCGACAAATCTCCTGCCATAGCCAATGCCTGAAAAATAGTGATCTTATCGTGTGGCATAGCTATACGCTTCGACACCCCCTCTCCGATAATAGAAAAACTACGATTGGCAAGGGCAATATCGACCGAAATATATTTAGCGATATTTTTATTGAAAATCTCTTCGAGCTCAAACTTGACATCTCTCAACGTCTTACCGGCCACTGCTATCTCGCCTATATAAGGATAGTCGATATTGCCATCGTTATCAACTATAAACAGACACAATCGCCCCATTGGATTATCTGCCGATAAGTCCGACGAAGCATTTGTTGCGGAAGAGTTGCAGTTGTATAGCGACAAATCTGCCTCATTGAGCGAGTATAGACGGATATTGATATAGTCGCCTTTCTGCAGGCGATACTCCTTGAATCCGACCGTATCGGGATAGTCGGGTATATGCTCCGACGGACGCTGCATGTAATTGATACTCTTAGGAGTAAGGCAAGAGACAAACAACATGCCGACAGTCGCTATAATGACAAGTATATATTTATACACTACTATTTCTCCAGACTTATTTATAAAAGTGTGCAAACAACTACGTATGACACAAGCCAATAAAATTATCTCATATAAATAAGCTAAAAAATTTACTAAGTGTAGCCGATAAAGTACAGTCAGTAAATTTTTTAATTATATCTATATCAAATACTCCCATAAAATATATGGAAGTACCGTTTATATCATAAATTAGAACGACCAAAGATAGCCGATAGTTATACCCAAGGTATAATATATATCTATAAAACGAGATGCTTCACCTCTGAGAATCGTATAGTTGTATGTATACGGGAATCCGTCGAGATTGCTCGTTTGACTATCGGTAGTAGCAAATCTAAAACCAAAGTCGGCTCCCAACTGGAATCCGCTACCGAAAGTATATGTATAACCTAATCCTAAGGGTATCACAGGAGTAGCAAACGACAATGTCCTACGATAATCATAAGCTATATCGTAAGCATCTATATTACTCAAAGCTATTCCCACCCCAGTGAAGAGATAAAAATCTATCGGCGACGATATGCCAAATGGGTGAGCTTCGATAATAAAGTCGGGTTCAAACAGACCCGATTTGAAGCTATAGCTTGCTCGAGCTCCCGACAATTTCGCGTAAATGATATTAGCTCTTAATTTTGCGTAGGGCCAAAAAGAGTACGACAAACTGCTTTGAACATAAAAATTAGTCTGAGCACTCGAATATTGAGAGAACATCCAACTCCTCTCCGCATCACCGAAGTAATAGCTTAAACCGGAAGAAAGGTTTACGGAAAAGGTATTTTCTGGTACACCATAAAGCCCATTTCGATTCATACGTCGCTGTGCAAATGTAGACATAGACACAAACATTATAACACAAGACAATAATAAAATTTTTTTCATATTAAATGATTCTTTTTTTATACGTTCGTATTGTAAAAACAAAAAACTAAACTACAACCGATAGATAGATAATAGATTTATAAACAGCAATATAACAAAAAATCCTATCTTCGACTGTAAACGACTGCAAAGGTATAATTTTTTTTTTAGATACTAATCAATAAATTTAAAATTCATACCATTTTTCTCGCTTTTAGTCTACCCTTATCTGATTCTATCGAGCGACCTTACCATATTTTCGTCTTTTCGGATAGCTACAATAGCAAGTATCGCAAACACAAGAGCTATCAGATTGAGAAAGAAGCCAAGCGGAAGATTCAAACTAAAACTACCATATATGTGAGGTATCGTTTCCGATATATGTCGATAGCTTGTAGCTAAAAACATAATAGAAAACAGATAAAACAGCAATATAAGTAATACTATCGCAATAGATAGTTTTATTTGCAACGTACGTTTTTTGAACATAAAAATAGTGACCATAGCAAATATAGGTACCAACAGAGCCATTACGGCAAATAGTTTGCTCCAAATAGCTCCTACTCCCATACACGTACACCGAAGTGAGTCGAGAGCATAAATCTTAGATAGCCCCACGTCGGGCGAACATATCCCCATAATAGGAAAACAAAGGGTAAGTATACCCAAAATAGCAACTAATAATAAATAAACTGTCTGTATTCTTTGTATCATCGTTTTGTGTGATTTTTATGAAAATAGTCTTGCAAATAACCCCTTCTTCTTACGTCTGTCGGAAACGGCGTCGGGACGATCGATTACACTATGCCACGATTCGTTGTTTTTTATCATCCTGTATATAAGTCCCCACTCGGGCAATCCGCCGAGACTGCGGTCGTCAATAAAAATATCGGCAGCTACCTTACGTGGTCGATATTCGTCGGGGAGGTCGGGACGTAGCTTATTTACAGCATAAAACTCTACACCTCGCTGCCGACAATATTGCACAGCCTCTTCGAGTAGAGCCCCCTCACGCACAGTCCAAAGTATTACGTGATGATAGTCTTCGTAGATAAGTTTTTTGAGTACGTCGATAGCAAAAGGGATTGGTTTACCTATCTGAGGATAAGCCTCTTCTACGATTGTGCCATCGAAATCTACTGCTATTGTCATATATAATATTATATTTTATTCGGTTGTATGATAGTCGTCTTCGTCTGGAGCAAAAACTGCCATTTCGCCTTCGACCCGCTTCTTCGTAGGCATACACAACAACAATATAATAACCTCTATACCTATAAGATAGAGCATATCGTTCATTTGCCTTATAAAAAAGAACATTATAGCCGAAATAAGCCCCACGAGAATCACGAGTACCCTTATGCGAGAACACTTTATGTAAGCTGCGACTTTTCTGTCGTAGTCGGCATAGTCGGCTATCTTTCGTAGCCTCGTTGCAAACCATTTCAAATCCAACGGTATGGATACCAAAACGAACAGAATGATTGCCGTTTTCAGATATGGCGATAGCTCGGGGCGTACACTTATAAAGCCACTTACAGAGATAATATATCCTATAATGATATGAAAAAGAGTAATGGCGATAGCTATCCCGAAATTATACTTCAACCGTTTGTGTATTTGTGTATATGTCATTTATAAAGAATATTTTATACGATTAACGATGCTCCTGCCGAGTGTAATTTCGTCGGTATATTCCAAAGAGTTACCTACAGATATTCCTCGTGCTATGGTAGATATTTCTATATCGAACGCTGCGAGCTTCTTGTAGATATACAGGCAAGTAGTATCGCCCTCCATATCGGGCGAAAGCCCCAAAATCACCTCCTTGACGTCGCCCGCCCCGACACGCTCCACGAGCGAGGGTATCTCCAAATCGGCAGGACCGATACCGTTCATAGGCGATATGACACCGCCAAGCACGTGATACACACCGTTGTATTGGGCTGTGTTTTCGATAGCCATCACGTCGGCAATACTCTCTACCACACAGATAAGGCTGCTATCGCGACGGCTATTGCTGCAAATCTCGCATTTGTCGGAATCGCAGATATTGTGGCAAACCTTGCATTTCGAGACTTCTGAACGAAACTTCAAAATAGAGTTTCCCAGCCCCAAAGCCTCCGATTCGTCGTACTTCAATAGATGTAGGGCGTAGCGAAGGGCAGTCTTCTTACCCACACCGGGCAACTTATGAAACTCGTTGACAAGATTCTCGAGCAGAACAGACGGATATTTTATTTCATTCATTGAGACGTTCGACGATTTGCGTAATACTTGCTAACCGCTAATAATAGATTTGCAACGGCAAAGGTAATACTTTTTCGGCAATCGCCGAAAAAAGCGTTGCCGGGCGAGGAAAACAAAAAAGAGAGCTGTCCGATATGGCAGACAACTCTCATTTTTATAGATATTATTACTTCGTATACTAACGCTTCTTGATTACCAAGCGCTCTACCTTATCGATAGCATCGGAGAGAATGCGTACCAGATAGTTACCCTCGGCAAACGAAGATACATCGATGGAGATGCTGCTTTCGCCCGAAGCGATACGATACCTGCCCACTACTCTACCCGATGCGTCTATGACTACCACTTCGGCAGCAGAGGTAAGACCTTCTACAGCGACGGTAACCATATTATCGGCAGGATTGGGATAGATATCTACGTCGAACGTTGCTGTTTCGAGGTCGGTACATTGCAATGTTTTGAACCGAATAACAGCACCTTTTACTTTGGGGTAATTGCTCGTTACAGCATAGGCATAGAACTCGTATTCGGTATTCTGACCGAGATTGTTCAGATTGCCGTCTGTCGTCCTCGTCCATACGACCTCGCCGACCCTCTTGTACTCCCAGCCCTCTTCGACGATAGGCTCTGTACCTGCGGTGATAGTCTTAGTGAGCATTGCAGCATAGCAACCGATAGCTGTGGCATTGCCCGTGACTACGGTAGGCGGAGTATGAGCCGCTGTGGTGAAATGCAGAATATCGCCATTGTATCCGTCGGCTTTCAGAGCCGTAGTGGCATAGGCGTAGAACTCGTACTCGGTACTGTGTTCGAGACCTGTGATAAGACTATCGTAGGTAGTCGTCCAAACGGCTGCACCCACCTTACGCCACTTCCAACCTTGCAAATTGACAGGTTCCGACGGGTCGGCAGCAATAGCCTTGTGCAGCGTCGCCGAGTTTGGAGTAATGTCGGTAGCACGACGTGTCTCTACTATCGGGTGAACGGATTGGGCACCCGTAGTGGTAAACTCTAAGGTCGCTCCGCGGAACTGCTGAATATTTCCATCGACATCTGTCTCGGCATAAGCGTAGAACTGATATTTAGTGCCACGAATCAAGCCCGTAAGTACACTATCGGTCGTTTGAGTCCATTGCTCGTTGGCGTATGCTTTATAATAGAATCCATCGAGCGCAACCGGATAAGATCCTTCGGTGATACTCCTATGCAAGGTAGCGGTATTGTCGCCGATATTGTCGGCATCGAGTGTTACTACTGTCGGTGGCGTAATATGTGGCTTATGCACTTTGATATTGTCGAGGTGTAAGTCGTTGTTGCCATTACCCGTGACGCTCGACTCGGCATAAAAAGCTATCTTTATTACTCCCGAATACTTCGATAGGTCGATACGGTAATGGTTTTCGGTATTCGTAATATCGTTGAAATTGTAATTACGTGTACCATTGTTGCTCCAAACGGTAGCATCTTCTTCCTTCCAAGTATCTCCGCCGTCGGTAGAGACTATTACCATAAACTTATCGTCGTCTCTGGTACCTGAGGCAGGAGTTCCCTTATTATTTTCCGTCAGCGCCACGTCGAACTCAAGAATACTATTGCTCTGCAAGAGTATAGGCGGAGTTACCAGCCACGAAAAGAGAGTTGTACCGTAAATATTTACCTTAGCTTTTCCTCCATTATTGATACCATGCCCGTTTTCGCTATAAACCCAGTTTATGCCCACATTGCTAAGTACTTCTCCATTGAATACTTGTGAAACTCTCTGAGTATAACGTCCCCAGCAACTATTTGGAGGGAAGTTTGAATAATCACATCCGGAAAAGTCTTCTTTAAACGGCAATGTATCTGCTTGGCACTGAGTATCGAAACGTCGTATAGGAGTCCAGAAACTCGAGTCGTTTGGCTGACAGACGGCTCTTATCCGCACCTCGTAGCGTGTCTGGGGCGACAGGTTGCGTATGGTATATATCGGCTGACCGGATACTTTTACCGAAGTCCACTTTGCCGAGTCGGCTCTCTTGTATTGAAGCACCCACTCCGACTCGATACCACCGGGAGTCCAGTTTACCTCCATAGTCGAAGCGGAGGAATCGTGGGTATTGTTAAATATAATACCATCGGGCTTCAGACAAGTAGGAACAAGGTGTATATTAAGATTGTCGATACCGTATCTGCCCTGATGTGCCGAGTTTGTAATCGTCTGTCGGAATGCTATGTAGTGCTTGCCCGTAGGTGCGGTCGACAAAGACAACAAGAACCTTTGAGGCGTATTGACACCGACAGTAAGCATCGACGAGAGGTCGTGCACGGCAACGAACGTACTCGAATCGTAAGGATTTGACAGTACGCCCAATTCCATCGTACCCGAAGCAAGCGACGATTCTTTTATAAGATCAAACTCCAACTCTACTCCACGTACGTCTTCGATATACTCTGCCGTAGCGACTATTTGTGTAGCTCTACCACCGAACATAAGCAATGTATCGCGAGAATATACTTCGAACTTGCCTACAACAGGATATGTGATGACACTGCTCTGACGAGCAAGAGTCCTCGTCCAACATTCGGGCAGCTTGCCCAGATAGCTGTTGAAATCGTATATTATCTGTGTATTGCCTATCGCTTGTGCCGTACACCGTGTATGGAACGCATACGACAGCCAAGCACTATATCGGTTGCCACCCGTACATACCGCTTTGATTCGCACTCTGTAGTCGGTATTGGCATCGAGACCACTGAATGAATAGACAGTATCGCTGACTGTTACACTCGTCCAAGTTGCTGCGTCGGCCTTCTTGTATTCTATTATCCACGACGTTTCGCTGCCACCTTTGCTCCAATGTATCCGAGCCAAATCGGTCGATATGGTATCCAATACAACCTTAGAAGGTGTATTACAGTCGTATCCGACGATAGAAATGTTGTCGACCGCCATAGTAGGAGCACTGTACGTTCCCTCATCGTTGAGCCACATAAATATAAGTTTTCTCTTTGTACCGGCGTAAGACGAAGGCAATGTATCGGAGACGGTAGTCCACCTGCTTCGGTTAAGATATTTCCTTCCGATAGTGCGAGCTCCGGGTACATTTTTAAACCAATTGTATTGCTCCTGTGACCAAGTCTTGGGCAGTTCGGTAGAATCGGGTACCATATATACCATCATATAGTCTTGCTCCCAATATCCTCCATTATAATCATCTTCGAAATCGCTTCCTCTACCTATCCAGTCGAAAGAGATAGCAAACTTCGGGCTATTGTCGAAATCGACCGTTACGTACGCCATAGAGTGAGATTTTTTACGGTCGTCGTAAGCGGCAGACACTCCATTGTCTTTGGATATATACATCGATTTGCCGCCATTGCCCATAACATTACCTATGCACCATTTATTGGCATCTTCTTCGGCCGACCATACGGATATCTCTGGTGTAGCTCCGCTAAAATCTTGGTCGTAGGGCAACTGCACCGAAAGAGCTTTCGTAGTGAACTCTGCCGACTGCCAAGGCGACTTATCGCTTGCACTACATACGGCTCTTATATATACATAATAACGAGTCTTTAGTGTGAGCGACGAAGCGCTGTAAGAGGCAGCCAATACAGTTACGGAGGTAGCGGTATCGAGCTGAGCGACAGTAAGCGGAGCCTTAGATACTACCACTTCCCACGATGTCTCGCTACCGCCTGCAGTCCATGTAATGTCGGCAGTCGATGTAGTTATGTTGTTTACAGCAATATTCTTTACATATCGGCAAGAGAGCGGATCTACAACACTCAGAGTATAGTCTTCTACGGCAGCTAGATAGCCCATATAGCACGGAACGGGTTTTCTCGTACCGTTTGTTACACCCACTATCCTCATCCGATAGTCACCGTTGGCAGTGGTGATGGGAACTAAGAACGAAGCCTCAAGGGTAGTCGGCGAGTTAGCTTCGGATATTCCTTCGTAAACGGTTTCGCCAGGGTCGTCGAAGTCGTAGTCGCGGTTCCAATCGACAAATATACGTGCGTTGTTTTGATTATCCTTTCTTGTCGAGAATGTAATTGCTACCCGAGCAGAATCGCCTCGGCTCACGTCGCCGCACATAGCAGAGTAGTCGCCGTAGTTACCGTCTTCTTTGCCGGTACTGTTTTCTACTATACGAGATACTCCGTATCTGACTCTTGTGATACCTTTCTCCGACACAGAGGAGGGTCGCGGTCGGCAATACTTAGTCGAGAACAGAGCAACCGCCCAAGAACTTGTATCAGGAGTACAACTTACCGTTCGTATCCAGATGGTATAATCTTTGTCCTTCTCGAGCGACGATATTTTGAGGTTGTCGGTTGCAAACGTTATCGGGCTAATCGAATCGGGCGGAACAGTCGATACGTCTACACCCTTCGCCAACACGTACTGCCACGAGGTAGCCGAAGGTTCGTGAGCAAAACGAACGGCGGCAGTGTCGGTAGTAGCTCCCGAAACGACACTTACATTCAACGACGTTGGTACACGGCATGCAGGTGTGGGCACTACCGATATGTTGTCGATCCAGTACGAGTACGAAGTATTTTGCTCTACCGCACCTACTTTACCGTAGCGGAAAGCGATATAACGATTGTTGCCGTTGTCGGTAACGGAGTTGAAGTATACCGTCTTCGGCAGCATAGTCCGTATATTGTTGCCGTTGTCGAGCGAAGCGACAGGCACGAACGTATTGCTGTCGGTCGGATCGGTCATATAGCCCACTTGCAACAGACCGCATTCGTAATGCTCTTTGTTGAGGTCGAAGTTAAGTTGCAGCGTATTCAGAGCTGCGTCCATTTTGTTCAACACCAAATACTGAGGAACTGAGGAGCCGAACATTATTGCCTTGGAAGGTACTCCGTATTGTGGAAGACCGTCTGTTACGGCAGGGAACTTATTGTTCGATATTTTACGCCAACAAGCGGGAATCGAATCTTTTGCTACCACCTCGAAATCTTCGCTTATCGAAGCCTCATCGCCGCACTTAGTCGTAAACGTATGCGGAGCGATAGTCCACTCGCTGTAAGAAGTCGAATCGCATCGGCTACGTAGCCATATTTTATATGTTGTGTGCTGGCTGAGTCCCAAGAGCTTCGCGACGCCTCCGACGGCATTATGAGGAGTGAGTGTCGAAAGGTCTCTGGTATCGAAAACCTCTTTGTATACATACTGCACTTGAGCGGTTGCAATACTGGGGATATAAGATATAACTGCCGAGTCGGCACCGACGGAGATAGTTTTCGGTTCTGTCGGAGGGATACAGGCAGGAGCAGGCTGTATCGACAAGGAATCTATCCAATAGAAATAACCCGAAGAGAACGATTCCTGACCGACTTTACCGTATCGGAATGCTATATAACGATTGGTGCCATCGTCGGCAACTCTGCTGAAGAAGACCTGCTTGCGTAGCATCTTTTTGTATATAGCCGCATTGCGGTCGTCGAACGAAGCCACAGGCACAAACGTATTGCTATCGGTCGGATTGGTCATATAACCCACTTGGAAAGTACCTGAGTTTTCGCCCTCTCTGTCGAGAGTAAAGTCGAGCTGCAGAGTATTGAGCGGTACCGAGAAGCGAGGCAATACCAGATAAAGCGCTTTTGACTCTCCGAACTTCATAGCTTTTGATGTAAGTCCGTATTCCGGAGATACGACGGCAGGCAATGTCTTATTGGCGGGTATTCGAGTCCAGCAATCGGGCATATAATTATCTCCGATGTTGTCGAAGTCTTCGCTTAGTGTAGAGATACTGCCGCAGAGAGTAGTGAAGGTCAACGGCTCGAACGACCATTCGCTGACGTCGCTAGTGCCACATTCGCTCTGCAACCACATTTTATACGCAGTATTTGGAGCAAGCCCCGAAAGCCGTATAGTATCGCCACCGATAGTATGTACGGGCAACGTATTGGGGTCGGTCGCGTTAGCCAAGCCATAAACATATCGTATTGCCGTAGCATTCGACTTATAAGTGACAACGACCGAATCGGAAGATATGAAGGCAACACTCATCGGAGTGGGCGGTATGCACGTAGGAGCATTTTGCACCTTGACCTCATCGAGCCAATAGTACGAATAGTTATTGAAACTTTCTTCGCCCACCTTACCGTAGCGGAAAGCAATATAACGGTTGTTGCCATTGTCGGTAACGTCGGTAAAGTAGACTCGTTTATTAAGCATTTTCTGATACGAACTGCTACCAACGTCGTTGAACGAGGCTACGGCTACGAAGGTATTCTTATCGGTTTTATCGGTCATATAACCTACTTGGAACGTCCCCGAAGTAGCGTTTTGTCTGTCGAGAGCGAAGTCGAGCTGCAGTGTATTGAGCGGTACGCCGAAGCGAGGCAGTATCAAGTACTGCGGAGAAGAAGCACCAAACTTCATTGCCTTGGTAGGTACTCCGTACCTTGCTTCGGGCTCTACGACACCCGGACGAGCTCCACTGGCAGATATTCTACTCCAATAATCGGGAAGCGAATCGGTGTGTATGGTATCGAAGTTCTCTTCTAAGGAATAGATATATCCGTAAGGAGTAGTAAACGACAACGGATTCGGCAACCAATCGCTATAAGTGCCTCCGCACTTGCTACGTATCCAAACCCTATACTGTGTAAGCGGCGAGAGTCCCGTAACGGCAAACGTATCGTTCGTAGCGGTATAAGGTGTCAGAGTCGACGGGTCTGTTACGGTTGTATCGCCATAAGCGTATTGTATGCCGTCGGCACCTATGGGCAAAGCACAAGCCAATACCGCCGAGTCGGGATATAGCGACACGACAGTCGGTCGATTGGGAGGCATGCAAGCGGGAGCAGTTCGGACTGCAACATCGTCGAGATAGTAATAATAGGTATGCAAAAAGAATTCTTCGCCTACCTCACCGTATCGGAAAGCGATATAACGGTTGTTGCCGTTGTCGACAACATTTCCAAAGAAGACACGGTAATGTACGAGCTGTTTGTACTTATTGTCGTTGAAAGTAACGACGGGCACGAAAGTGCTTTCGTCGGTAGGGTCGGTCATATAACCCACTTGGAACGCACCGGAACGGAATTGCTCTTTGTTGAGCGAGAAGTCGAGCTGCAACGTATTGAGCGGTACTCCGAAGCGGGGCGATATCAAGTATTGCGGGGAGGAGCCGCCGAATTTCATCGATTTGGTCGGTAAGCCTACAAGTGGCATATCATCGATGACCGACGGATATTTGGTGTTGGTTGTTATCTTGTTCCAACAGCCGGGTATCGCCTCTATAGCGGTAGCCTCGAAGTCTTCGTTGAAATTGATAACTCCCGACAGAGGCAGGCATTTGGTTATAAACGACGCGGTAGACCACTCGCTATACTCGCCGCCCAAGCAGTCGGCTTTTATTCTTACATAATAAACGGTATTGTCCGTAAGCCCCGACAGACTCAACGACGGCGTACCCGTTACGGTCTGCACCACCGCTCCGGCGAAATCGGATGAAGTGGAATACTCCACTGCCCACGACGAGGCAAAGCCCGTCTCTGTCCACGACAAGTTGGCAGACGTAGCTTCGATACCCGATACTGCGATATCCTTTGGTGCCGAGCAATCGGTCGAGGGCAATATCATCGCCCCGTGTATGTCGTCTAAAAGGACATTCAGACCGTTCGTATCCAATACCTGAAACGCAACATAGACCATACTGCCGGCATAGGGCGACAGATCGACTTTATATCGAGCCCAAGTCGTCGAGAAGTCGTTGCCCCGCAGAGTAAAGGCAGTTGTAGCGAAATTGGATATGGCGGCAGATGCCGTCGATACCTTTACGTGCACGACGGTTGGGTTGCTTGTGTACTTCCTTTCCGTTTTCATACTGAAAGTAAGGCTATCGCCGACGGAGGGAAACATTCCTGGAGTGATAAGCCAATTCTCTGTTCCGGAATTGCTCCCGTAGTTGACCTTTGCACACGCCGTACCTATCGGAGTATTGAACGTAATTCTCGTCCACTCGTTGCTTCCTTTCACACGCTTCTTAGTCCAGCCTTCGGGTGGGAAGGTCTCTGACTCGAATCCTTCCGATAGGGGGACTCCGTTTGTAGCTTGTACTTTGAGGTTGTCGACAAACACACGGCTTTCGATGCCGCTACCGACGATGGTAGACACTGTTATCGCCGTAGGAGAGGGCAGAGCATTGAATACGGCATTGTATCGCACCATATCGGCAGCCGATAGAGGCCAACCGTGTGCCGTAGCGGGTAGGTCGACCGTATCGCTTCGAGTGCCGTAGGTTACGACAAGTCGGGCAGGTGAGGGTGTCGCTGCTATCCAAGTGACAGCGTCGAACGACACTTTCAAGAAACGAGCCGTACCCGCAACGACAGGTTGCGTAGTAAAGCCGCCATCATTACCGCCGTCGCCAAGACGAACCGCTCCGCCCGCTTGGTACGCTCTGCTTACCGAAGCAATCCCCTGCAATGCACTTGCAGAAGCTGCCGTGGAGCTTCCCGTCGCCGAGAGCATATCGCCCGACGTGAGGGCGGCGAAGTCTTGGACATAGGGTAATGTTACATTCTGTGCCCGCAGTCCGAAGACCGCACAGAGCACGAAACACATTAAAAGAGTCAATCTCTTCATAGCATATAAAAACATTTTTAGTTATTGAAAATTTATTAGATATTATTATAAAAACAGTCTGTTACTCTCGTCGAAGAGTAGCATTTTTATCTTATTTTTCTATGATTACATAACACATTCATTTATAGACCTATATACCTTTCTTCAGAAACCAATATACCTTTTCCTCGAAACCAATATACCTTTTCCTCGAAACCTATATACCTTTCTTCAGAAACCAATATACCTTTTCCCCGAAACCTATATACCTTTCTTTCGAAACCTATATATGAAAAAAAAGAACATATTTGTTTATTCAAAATATAGTTATTATCTTTGCTCCGTAATATTCGTTACAAACCCTCCGTCAGCCAACACCCCCGACTGCGAAAGGGTATGATAAATGGGGGATAATATTATAATCTATATGGCAAATAAACCCATTCAATTCACTCTTGCAGAACGTAAGTTGACGATAGGCAAACACGCCGGTGAGGTCGTACAAATAGCTGTTCCTACGGGCAGACATCGTGTAGACTTCCGCAATTTCTGCGAACGTGTGTCGCAGTCGACTACTTTCAACGAACAGGAAGTATCGGCAATTCTGAACTATGCCATTAAGATTGCCCGCGAAATCGTGGCAAACGGCGACATAGTGGAATTCGGCGACATGGGTACATTTACTCCTTCGTTCAAGAGCAAGGCAGTCCCGAAAGGCGAACAGTTCAACACGAATGTTCACATCGAGAAGCCTGTCGTACAATTCAATCCTTCGAGGAAGTACTTCACGCTTACCGATGTCTCGTACGAACGGGTAAAGGCTCCTGAAAAGAAGAAGAAGTAAAAACGACGATGAAGAAACGGTTTCGTCATCGTCGATATGTCTGCGAAGCGGCTGTGCGATAGTCATAGTCGCTTTGCTGTTTATAAGGCTCAATTTCACCATTAATGTTTACAAAAAAACAAAAGTAGAGTCGCCTGCAACGGCAGACAACTCCACTTTCAACCAATCTATTTTTGTTCGATTATCAACTTCTCTATTCTGACAATATCACCCGAAACGATGCGCACTAAGTAGTTGCCCGCAGCAAACGAAGAGACATCGAGAGTGATACCGCTTTCGCCCGCAGCGATTCGATAGCGACCAACTACCCTACCGAGCATATCGGCTATCTGTACGTCGGCACCGTCGGTGCGACCATCGATGGCAATAGTCACGAAATCGTCGGCAGGATTTGGGTAAACAATTACTTTATAATCGACGCTCTCCACATCGACTGCGGCAAGCGTGGTGAATCGCAACGTATCGCCTTTGGTAGTCGGGAATGTACTTGTAACGGCATAGGCATAGAACTCATATTCGGTATTCTGACCGAGACCGTTCAGATTGCCGTCGGTAGTCTTGGTCCATACTACCTCGCCCACCTTCTTGTAATACCAGCCCTGCTCTACTATAGGCTCCGTACCTGCGACAACAGTCTTACGCAGCGTGGCAGCATACATACCTATAGCCGTAGCGTCCAATGTAGTCACCTTCGGCGGCGTGTGAGCAAGAGTAGTGAAGGTCAGTATATCGCCTTTGTAGCCTGCGGCGTTAAGACCGGTGGTAGCGTATGCGTAGAACTCATACTTGGTATTCGGCTCCAACGATGTAAG
Source organism: Porphyromonadaceae bacterium (assembly GCA_905372135.1). Classification (GTDB taxonomy): domain Bacteria; phylum Bacteroidota; class Bacteroidia; order Bacteroidales; family Paludibacteraceae; genus F0058. The sequence goes on from CAJPNS010000033.1 coordinate 14,889, forward strand.
CCTACCGGTCGGCGATACCAACCAAGTAGCGTCGGTGGCTTTACGCCACTTCCAGCCTTCGGACAATACGGGTTCCGACTGGTCGGCGGTTATCGTCTTGTGTAGAGTAGCTCCCGTCAGAGTAATATCGGTAGCAGCCTCGGTAGTAACCGTCGGGTGTACTACAGGCGCACCTGTGGTAGTGAAAGTCAAGGTAGCTCCATTGTAGACAGTGCCGTTTGCTTCGGCATAAGCGTAAAACAGATAGGTAGTGCGTGGCGACAGCCCCGTAACGACACTATCGAGTGTACGTTTCCAAGTTGCACTTGCGGTATCGGCTTTGTAGAAGAAGCCTTGTGCGTCGATAATATGGCTACCCTCTTTTGCCGTCATATGTAGCGTAGCGGTATTGTCGCCGATATTGTCGGCAGGCAATGTTACTACAGTCGGCGGGTCGTATACTATCTTCTTCAATACTATATTATCGAGATACAAATCATTATCGGCGTTAGATACCGTCGATTCGGCATAGAAAGCTATCTTTACCACTCCCGAATATTGCGATAGGTCTATCGAGAACGGAGTAGGTATATTGTTAACTACATTCAGAGAATAGGTATCGGTACTATCGCTACCCCATACTACAGAGTTGGCTTTAGTCCACGTAGCACCGTCGTCGGTAGAGACTATCACCATAAACTTATCGTCGGCTCTGGTGCCGGTTGCCTTATCGGAGCTATTATGTTTGGTAAACGACAAATCGAATTCGAGAACACTATTTACCTCCAATTGTATCGATGGTGTTACCAACCATCCATAGGTGCTGCTACCGAATATGTTTATCTTGGCTTTGCCGCCTGTGTTCATTCCGTATGTACTATTGTCGTATTGCCATATTCCTGAAAGGAAAGATGACGTTGTTACATTTTTCAATTCGGCACCACCGAATACGTCGGAAGCTTTCTGGTCGTACCGTGCCCAGCATCTCGGCGGGAACATCGTGGCGGTAGCCTGTGAGAAGTCTTCCATCCAAGGCAATGCGGTAGCACCACACAGGGTATAGAAAATCGACTCGCTTGTAAAGGCACTCTCCGACGATATTGCCGTACAGAGCGACTTCACTCGTACCAGATACTGAGTAGATGCTTTCAAATGCTTCAACGTATAACGTGTGGTCGATATACTGTCGATTGTTGTCCACTCGCCGGCAGCTCTTGTTTTGTATTCCAATGTCCAGCGTGTCTCGGTGCCGCCCGCATTCCACGATACTACTGCCGAATCGGTCGAAATAGTAGCTTCCTCTACGGAGAGCCTTATCGGTCTGCGGCAGGCAGGCAAGCGGTGGATGTCCAAGTCGTCCATCTCGTAACCCGAAGAGCCTGTCGTGCTGGGTATCAGACGGAATGCTATATACCTATGAGTAGACGGAGCAGCCGCAAGCGATACGTCGTACGTATGCGGTAGGTTGTCTGTGGAAGCAATATTATCCATAGCGACGAAAGTAGCGGAATCCGATGGGTCGGACATCACTCCGACGATAAAGGGAGCACTCTTTTTATCTGTACGAGTCAGAGTAAACGATACTTCGAGAGTATCGAGAGCCACTTCGAACTTAGGCATAACGACGAGGTTTTGTTTTTTATCGAAGTACGAATTATTGGCTTTGAATGCCAACTTACCGTTTACTACTTCGGGGTATAGTTTTTGAGGAAATCCTCCTTTGAATGATAGTACTTTCGTCCAGCAACTCGGCAGATTGCCGTTGTGTGCATAGGACGAAGAGAAATCTTCCTGCAAAGGAATAGTCGTTATATGTCGGCAATCGGTACGGAACGTTACAGGCTCCAGACTCCAATCGCTCAACTCGGTCGGACTACACTTAGTCCTCACCCAGAAGCGATATTCGGTGTCTGGAGTCAGTCCCGATACAGTAATGCTATCGGAAGTAATGGTAGTAGGTGTAAGTGAATCGGGACTTACCGACGGGTCGTCCGTATAGACATACTGCCAAGTATTAGCCGAAGCCTCGTGTTTGAACGATATATCGGCAGCATCGTGTTTGATATTCGACACTTTGAGATTGGTCGTCGGCAGACAAGCAGGAGCAGGCGATACCTCTACATCGTCGACCCAATAGTAGTAGTCGTAACCACCTATCTCAGGGCTATTGCCACAACGGAAAGCAATATAACGGTTTGCTCCGCTATTGTCGGCAACGCCGACAA
>CAJPNS010000034.1 GCA_905372135.1 Porphyromonadaceae bacterium
AACCAATAAAAAAACACTAAAAATGAGTAGAGAAGAGCAAATTTGCAATTGTATGGGGGTTTCTCGTGGCGAAATCGAAGACGCCATCAAAGCACAAGGTTTAAAGACAGTAGAAGAGGTAGGTGAAGCTACATCTGCCGGTACCGGTTGCGGAGGCTGTCAGAGCTTGATTCAAGAAATTCTTGACGAAATAAACGGATAAATATCCGTTTATTTTTTTGTGTAGTGAGGGGATAAAAGCGATAAAGACAAATACATACAAGTAAAATGTCTAAACGATAGCCATTTATTAAATATGGCTAAAAAAAATACAGGCTATTGTAGATATGATTTTTTTTCATATCTTTGCCATAAAACATTTCGTAAACCTTTTTATTAATTTAAAAATCGTATAGTGAATTATGGAAGTTACAATTCAATGTATCAAGTTCGATGCTACAGACAAACTAAGAGATTACATCAACAAGAAAATGTCGAAGCTCGACAAGTTTTTCGACAGAGCCATATCGGCAACTGTCTACTTGAAAGTTACAAAACCCGAATCGGTCGACAACAAAGAGGCTGAAATTACCATCAATGCTCCGAATGCCAAGCTATTCGCATCGAAAATAGCAAACTCTTTCGAACAAGCAGTCGACGAATGTATCTCAGCTCTCGAAAGGCAAGTAGAAAAGAACAAAAATAAAGGCAACTAAGCAACTTGTCTAAACCGTTAAAAACATAGAAATTATATGACTACACAAGATTTTATAGATAGAGAAAATAAATATGGAGCCCACAACTACCATCCGCTACCGGTGGTATTGGAACGTGGCAAAGGAGTCTATCTTTGGGACGTAGATGGGAAGCGTTACTTCGACTTTTTATCGGGATATTCGGCTATAAGTCAAGGACATTGCCATCCAAAAATAGTAGAAGCTCTCAAACGTCAAGCCGACGTACTTACTCTTACGTCGCGAGCCTTTTACAGCAATCTCTTAGGCGAATTTATGGAGAAAACCACCAAGTTCTTCGGCTACGATAAACTATTGCCGATGAATACGGGAGCCGAAGCCGTAGAGACAGCTCTCAAACTTGCTCGCAGGTGGGGATACGATGTCAAAGGCATACCCGAAGGGAAAGCCAAGATAGTAGTGTGTTCGGAAAATTTCCACGGACGTACTATCACTATCATTTCTATGAGTACCGACCCCAGCAGCTATAGCGGCTATGCTCCTTTTACAGAGGGTTTTATCAAAATACCATACAACGATGCCTCGGCACTCGAGAAAGTCATAGGCGACCCCAATATAGTCGGTTTCCTTCTCGAACCCATTCAGGGAGAGGCAGGTGTGGTTGTACCCGACGAAGGCTACCTTAAAGCCTGCTACGATATATGCAAGAAACACAATGTACTGTTCGTTGCCGACGAAATACAGAGCGGTATAGGACGTTCGGGAAAAATGTTGGCATGCGATTGGGAAGGCGTACGCCCCGATATATTGGTACTCGGCAAAGCTTTATCGGGCGGTATATCGCCCGTATCGGCAGTACTTGCCGACGACGAGATAATGCTCACAATAAAACCTGGTGAACACGGCTCCACATACGGAGGAAATCCTCTTGCGTGCGCCGTAGCTATAGCGGCTCTCGATGTGGTAAAAGACGAGAAACTCGCCGAAAATGCCCAGCGTATGGGCGAAATATTCCGAAGCGAAATGGCTCGCATCGACCACAAAATGATAAAACAGGTACGAGGCAAAGGACTCCTCAATGCCGTAGTAACCGAGCCGATAAATAATATCAAGGCTTGGGATATATGTATCATGCTTCGCGACAGGGGATTGCTCGCAAAACCCACTCACGAACACATTATAAGATTCACTCCGCCTCTAATAATCAACGAATCGGAGATGTATGAGGCTATAGGAATTATTAAAGATGTATTCAAAAGCATTTAAACTAAAAAGGTAACTCACTATACGGGTTACCTTTTTAAATCACACATACGCCTATAAACAGGCAATATAGTACAACCCCGAGGTATTGCGGCAATTATTTTCATATTCATATTTGAGAAAAATATTACCTTTGCAGAAATCTTGATTCGACAGATATAAAATCACATCCGTAATGCCTATTGCTCTGATAATTACATTTGCTATATTGGGTATAGCCCTTATAGTATTGGAAATATTCTTCTTACCCGGCACCACCATAGCCGGTGTAGCCGGAGGACTGTTTTTAGTTGCATCGGTGTGGGTCGCTTTTGCTTCGTTTGGCAACGATATAGGCTGGTATACGATAGGAATAATCGCTTTGATGCTCACCGTATCGATATATCTTTTCGTAAAACTCGGAGTAATGGACAAAGTATCTCTTAAAACAGAAATAGATTCTAAGTTAGATGCTAAAAATCAATTCGTACAGGTCGGCGACAGAGGTACGGCTTCGTCGCGCTTAGCCCCTATGGGTAATGCAGATATCAACGGACAAATGGTGGAAGTAAAGTCTATCAACGGCTTTATCGATGTCGATGCCGATATAGAGGTAGTATCTGCCGATAAACAAGAGATATTGGTAAGGCAAATAGTTTAATAAATATATTTTTCAGATAATCAATTAAATACAAATAAAACAATTATGGAATTATTAGTGTTGGGAGGAGCAATTCTTGCTTTGGTATTGCTCATAATTTTTTTCTATTTTGTTCCTATACTTTTGTGGATCAACGCAAAAGCAGCAGGAGTAAACATCTCTTTATTGCAACTTTTCCTGATGAGACTCAGGAAGGTACCCGCTCCTGTAATAGTAAACGCTATGATAGAGGCACATAAAGCAGGTCTGCTCGATATCAAACGCGACGATTTGGAGGCTCACTATCTTGCCGGCGGACACGTCGAAAAGGTGGTACATGCCCTTGTATCTGCCTCTAAAGCAAATATAGACCTGTCGTTCAAGATGGCTACGGCTATCGACCTTGCCGGACGCAACGTATTGGATGCCGTGCAAATGTCGGTAAACCCAAAAGTAATTGATACTCCAATCGTTACCTCTGTAGCAAAAGATGGTATACAGCTTCTGGCAAAGGCTCGCGTCACTGTCCGTGCCAATATACGTCAGCTTGTCGGAGGAGCAGGCGAAGAGACTATATTAGCCCGCGTGGGCGAAGGTATAGTTTCGTCGATAGGTTCGGCTACGTCGCATAAACTTGTACTCGAGAACCCCGACTCGATATCGAAACTCGTACTAAGCAAAGGACTCGACGCAGGCACCGCTTTCGAAATATTGTCCATAGATATTGCAGACGTAGATGTGGGTAAAAATATCGGAGCCAATCTGCAAATGGACCAGGCTGAAGCAGATAAAAATATAGCTCAAGCCCGTGCCGAAGAACGACGCGCTATGGCTATCGCTCTCGAACAAGAGATGAAAGCAAAAGCACAAGAAGCAAAGGCAAAAGTCATTGAATCTGAGGCACAAGTACCATTAGCCATGGCTGAAGCATTCCGCAACGGTAATCTGGGAATAATGGACTATTATCGAATGAAAAACATAGAAGCAGATACCGCTATGCGCGACTCTATCGGCAAACCCAATAACAATCAGTCTCCTACGAGCAATAAGAGCAAATAGTACTTCGTAAATTTATAGAAACGAGAGATATAGAAACACGTTTGACGGATTCTATATCTTTTTTTATTTTTAAATTAGTTGAGTTTGTGTTTTTTATGAAATTTCCGAGCAAAGTTAGGTATAAATTTTGACTATTGCAATCGTATCTAAACTAACTATCTTATGCCACATAATCCGTTTTTTATCAATAAGTAGAGCTATGTTAGTAATTCATATATTTGCGATTAAATATGGAACAGTTGCTATCTCTATTCACAGGTATTGTAACGATATTTGTCTAAAATAACAATTGAATCTAATATATTTTCCGAGTTGAAATAATAATTCTGTTCAGGACCTGCAAGAGATCTTGACAACTTAACAACATTATATTTTTTCAAATCACTTTCCGATGGTTTATAGTTGAACTTACTAAGCAATTCTTTTTTAGACATCTTTAAAGATATGCCATTAGTTAGTTTCAGGCTACCATCGGTGATTTTCAGATACTTTATACTGAAATATTCCGAGTAATCGTAATATTTATCGTCGTAATCACTAAATTTTGCAAATACAATCAAGTGGTTCTTATAATAAACAGAATCAAGCGTAAACACATTACATTTTAAAACAGTCGTTACATTATTACCAAATGCCTTACGAATATCAGACGACGTCTTATATTTACCTAAAGGAGTATTTATAAATTCATCCATAGTCCACAGAATAAGAGTGTCTGATACTTTTGTAACATCATCAATACCAATTAAATGATATCTTTCTGCAGTTTCTACAAAACTCTCTTGGGAGTCTTTTTCGTGCGATATGTTAGCATCATAATCATTTTGTAGCACAGTGTCTTTGCTACATTTTTTATTACTACCTCTACTTCCACAAGCAGTTAGCAGAATAATACCACCCAAAACGCAGAAAAAACGATATTTCATACTTCTATCTATTTACAAATTAAAAAACTCAGTGTTAGTTAGCCAAAATCATTTTTTATATATTATTTTAACACCAAAACAATTATCAATCACTGAATACATAATCCGTTTTCATTATAATAGAGTCTAATCTTTTGTTTTGGTCGAAATAGTAATACTGCCAAACACCCATAACTATACGCTCTAAGACAATAGTATTTGTTTTTGCTGTTTTTTCACTTGGGATATCGAATTTATTCAAAAATTCTTCTTGCGACATTCCTACCCTTATATCATTCATTAACGATACTCCATTGTTCAGAATACGTGCAAATACTATTTTCACTCTATCGTCCATCGAACTCTCGTCATTCAACTTTACAAACACAAATGTATTACCTTTAATGAAAACCGAATCGAGCCAAACATCATCTTCTAACGGAGTAATTTTTTTCTCACCCGGAATATTCCGATTTAATTCCCCAATTGTATTATAAGCTCCCAAAGGGTAATCTATAAATGTATCTATAGATAAAATAGTTAAAGTATCACCCCCTATTCTGATCTCCTCCACAGAAATCTTTGGCGTAATAGTATCTTTTACTATATCATAATATGATGGTGTAGTATCGTTAGCATTGAGGTCTTTTTTACTCGAAGAACTACCTGTCCCACAAGAGACTAGTATAATAGTCAAACTCAAAACTGACAAATTTAATAGCGATTTCATATTTTTATATAAGGTTCAAGATTAGTTGCTTTTGTGTTTCTTATAAAATTTCCGAGCAAAGTTAAGTATAAATTCCGACTATCACAGTTGCATCTAAACTAACTATCTTATGCCATAAATCTCTAAAAATAGCTCTTCGAGGAGTTTGTCTTCTATACACGAAAAACAGCAGCAATTTCTATTTTCCTCGTCATTCGTATAGATCATAACGATATGGCGACAGAATAACTATGGAATCTAATGTTTTGTTTTTATTGAAATAGTAAAATTGTGATGTAAGTCCCACTATTCTATCTACCTCAATAATCAAAGACTTCTCCATATATTTCTTATATTTATCCGACAATTTATAATCAAACTTACCTAAAAAATCCTCTTGACATATACCTACGCGAATATTTCTATTTAGGGATATTTTTGCGTTTACTATCTTAGCATACATCACGCCTACATATTTAGATTCTATATCGTCTTCACCATCATTTGTCTTCGCAAATACTATCAGATTATTTTCACAATAAACAGAGTCTAACGTAAATAGCCCTTTACCTCGAGAGACTATTCTACTCTCTCCATGAAACACCTTATTAACATCGGATATTGTTTCATACTTTCCTAATGGGAAATCTATAAATGGGTCAATAGTCAAGATAATCATAGTATCTCCATTGAAAACAATCTCCTCCACAGGAATCTTTGGCGTAATAGTATCTTTTACTATATCATAATATGATGGTGTAGTATCATTAGCATTGAGGTCTTTTTTACTCGAAGAACTACCTGTACCACAAGAGACTAGTATAATAGTCAAACTCAAAACTGACAAATTTAATAGCGATTTCATATTTCTATATAAGGTTCAAGATTAGTTGCTTTTGTGTTTTTTTTATAAAATTTCCGAGCAAAGTTAAGTATAAATTTCGAATCACACAAACACGCATAAACAGCTTATTTACACGCAGTTGTATTAATGCATACTTCGCTGCCAACTCTCTTTTATCTATACTAAAAAGGCTCCTCGGCGTACTCCTCTGATTATAGGCAACAACGCTGATATATAACAGTTTTTTCGCTATTTGAGTATTATTTTTTTTACTACCTTTGTCGGCGAGTAAGAATAAACCACTCATATATGCCCAAATATTATTTTTTGTCAGACGCACATATCGGTACTCGGATAGTAGCCGACAGTAGAGAGCACGAACAAAGACTTGTATCGTGGCTCGATATGGTCAGACACGATGCTACCGAGATATTCTTGGTAGGTGATATTTTCGACTTCTGGTTTGAGTATCGCAGATGTGTACCCAAAGGCTATTGTCGTCTGCTGGGGAAACTGGCAGAGCTCACTGATAGTGGAATAAAAGTACATTTTTTCATCGGCAACCACGACCTATGGACTTTCGGGTATTTAGAACAAGAAATAGGACTGCAAGTGTACAAAACCCCTCAAATATTTGAATTATTGGGACTTAAATTTTTCATAACACACGGCGATGGTATCAACGACGAGAGTCGCATATTTCGTATCTCATGCAGACTATTTCATAGCAAAGTGATGCAAAGATGTTTCGCTGCCATACACCCCGATATAGGTATCGCAATAGCTCGTCGGATGAGCAACAACAACCGCAAGAAACATTCATACATAGAGTATAAAGGAGAAAACGATGAGCCCTTAGTAACTTTTGCCAAAAACTATACTCACACTCATATCGATTATTTCGTCTTCGGACACCGACATATCGTATTGAACCTAAAGATGCTCTCGGGAAGTAATGTAGTAATATTAGGCGATTTCTACGAGGAATTTTCTTATGCGGTCTTAGACGAAAACGGATTTTCCATAGAAAACTTCAATGCCAATCGATAGGCTTGAGTCCCTTATCTGTAAGCCACCGATTAGCCTTGCTAAAATGCTTATTGCCAAACCAGTAGCCTTTATTGGCACTCATAGGCGAAGGGTGCCCCGACTCTAAAACCAAATGTTTCGTGCGGTCGATCTGTGCTCCTTTCTGTTTTGCATAATTACCCCATAACAAGAATACTACATCTCTCTTTCTCTCGGATATAGCCTCTATTACGGCATCTGTAAATTGCTCCCAACCTCTATTTTGGTGAGAGCCTGCCGAGCCTGCCTTTACTGTAAGTGTGGCATTGAGCAGTAATACTCCCTGACGGCTCCAGCGAACCAGATTGCCACTCTGAAAGGGTTGTATGCCTAAGTCGTCGGATATCTCTCGGTATATATTTATTAATGAAGGTGGTAGCGGTATCCCGTCGTTTACGGAGAAACACAAGCCACAAGCCTGTCCTGCTCCGTGGTATGGGTCTTGCCCCAATATCACCACTTTGGTATCAGAAAACGAACACGAATCGAAAGCATTGAATATGAGCGAAGCAGGAGGATATATGATACAAGTCCTATACTCCTGCCGTACAAAGTCTGTCAGGAGCTTGAAGTATGGCTTATCGAACTCCGCTTGCAAAACCTCTTTCCACGAATGCTCGATTCTTACATCCATAAGAGTCTGTATGTTATGCTGTTGGCTGTGTCTTATTGATAGTCTTGCAATTACCCTCGAATATGGCATTGGGCTCTATTGCAAGTACCGATGTATTGAGGTTACCTCTCACATTGGCAGTAGATTTGAGCGATAGCAGACTATTAGCAAATATATCGCCCACGACAGTACCCATAATATCTATATTGTCACAAACGATATTACCTGTTACTACACCTGTCTGCCCCACTATTACTTTACTGGAAGCATTGATATTACCGTTTATTTCGCCTTCGATACGGATATCCGATTCCAACGATATACTTCCTTCGAGTTTTGTACCAAGTGATATAATATTGTGGCTCGATACTTCTGACTTAACCTTTTCTTTTTTACTCATAAAACACTACTAATTAATATATTACAACATTATCTTCATCAAAAAGTGAATTGTACCCGGGTCGGGATTGACAGGTTGGAAATCGGAATAAGTAACAGATATCCTAACCTTTCCTACATAGTATTGACATTCTATTGTTTCCGTGTATCTTACCCAATTACCTCCACTCAATTTCTCCTCTTTGTGTAGTACACTTGGAAGAGGAATCAGCGAAGAAGTATTGTGGGAGTTGTACACCTCAATATATGTAACTATCAATGCATTATCATAAACATTTTTAGTTATTTCAGGCATATCTATCTCAGCAAAATAGTAATTGTTATTGGGCTCATTAGTATATTGCCACGAGCCGGTAGGCACCTCCAAATCCTTAATTATCTTAGGTACAGGCTTTTCTATTATTCTATCCACATAAACGGTACGCTCACACGATACAAACAATATGCATAAGATAGGCAAAATCAATAGTTTTTTCATATATCATCTATTTTTTTTTCGTCAAGTGCAAAAGTAATAATTATTTTAGTTTTTACCATAACAAACAATCGGTATCTCGCGAAAAAATCAGCAACAATCGGTCTCTCAATAACGAAACCCGACATTTTAAACTCACTGCACAAAACAGCTATATATGTGTGTATAAACACATTAAAATCTCCACTTTAGAGCCACTTTCAACTTACTCATTACGCTGCCTTTGATTTCTTCGAGCCCCGAAGATATCGTTGTCCGACTATCGGTATAGATAGTTTGCGAAAAGTGTAGATATAGAAACAGATTGCGTACTACATTCATTTTAAGGCTAATAGCATAACGATTACCTATACCATATAGTGTGGGCATCGACATCGAATACAATATATCGGGTTCGTAGAAATAGAACCGATTTGCATAGTTTGGAGCATCAAAAAATGCATAATGCAGCGTTACAGACAAGTTGTGCCACAGAGCATTATAAGCTATATCCTGTACGAAACCGAAGCCATAAGTATAAGACTCCATAGGCGATTTAGCCATATTTGCCTCTACCCTACTGCGAAAGACGATATTTTTGTATTTATATTCGAGATTATAGCGTAGAGATTGTTTTTCGTAGTTCAATATCTGCCTTGTGGGCAGCGACTTATCGACAAAATCTTGCTCCTTATCGCCCAAACGATAACGCAAGTACATATTCAAATAACGTGTAGGCAGGAAATCGACTTGTGCAAAAGCATCGAATCCCTTTGAGGGTGCCGATACCCGATATTTCATATAAGGGAATTTAAACATATCCGCATAAGCAGATAATTTCCACCTCCTTACAGGATTCACTTCGAATCCAAAATATACGCCGTCTTCATTCGATACTTTAGACGATTTCCCAAAAGATTTGGCGAAAAACAGGTCGTAACTCACTGAATAATACCTATGTAAAAGCACTATATTAAGATTTGATGTGGGCATCAGTATCAATCCGTTTATTGTCGCTACCGCTAAGCGGTCGGTAAGAGCCGTCTCTCCAAAAAAGACAAACCTACCCAACGACCAATAATAATCTATCGAAGAAGCTGCCTGCCTATCGCCTCGAAACGAATACGTTTTATACAGTTTATCTTCGGGCAACATACTCATCGACAACCGATTGGCATAGAGAGTAACACCTATCTTGAAGCGGTCGAAGCGGTAGTTGGTATTTAGGGCAAATACACGCATACTGAGATTATCTCGTTTGCTCCAATCTTTCGACGTACGGAATATCCCACTCGTATAGAGCGACGAAAATGTATTGCCGAGAGTATCTACCGAAGCATCATAGTAACGGAACGAATAAAAGGCTGTTAATGAGAGTCTATCGAACTTAGCCGAAGCTCCTATTCCTCTGAAGAAATTATATTCATCGGCAGAATACTTACGGCTAAGTCCACTCTGCGAGGGATTCACTTTGAGCACATTACTCGACTTGCCGGCAGAGAAAGCACCGTTCATTATCAACCCTTGTCCGAAAGTAGCACGAAAATCGCCCACCACTATACGGCTAAACTTCCAAACCTTATCTGCCTGCATATAAGCCGAATACGAATCGAACCCTTTTCGATAACTACCCCAAAACTGCTCTCCCTGATCTTTTTCGGCAACTATGCCCGCCTGTATACGATTCTTTGCCGCACTGAACGCATATCGAAACTGCTCGTACAGAGGCGACCCTAAATATTTATTTTCAGCATATCCACGCCGCTGCTCTAAATCGGCATCTATACGAGAAAATATTTTGTGCCGTATACGCCCAAAAATTTCCTTCGTATTCCACTCCATACTTTCATCCCGCATATCTCCCACAAAAACAAAGTGTAGTAGTAGCCTTTGAATAAAATAATCTATACCATCTATCAATTGTATTTCGTAGATACTTCTGATACCGTGAGTTATATATACGTATGCAAGAATATTCTCTATCTGTACCTTTGAAAGAAACGGCAAACGTTCGAGTTGATCGCGAGTAGCTGTATTGAGATTTATTTTATGTTCGTACAAATACTGTAAATCATCATATATCTGGTCTATATCGATATTCTCAGACTCTTCATTTTCTGCCATATATTCTGTAATTTCTTCAATTATAGCATTTATCACAGGCGAGTTATCTTGAGCAAAAGACGTACAGCACACGCACAACAATATGATTATCACCGCTACACGACCAGCTATCTGTACTTCTCTAAACGAGAAATAACGATTACGAGTAACAACCAACCGCATCGATATAGTCACAAATATACTATTATTATAAAAATTATTCTTAACCTTCGAGCAAAGTTAAGAATAAATCTCCGTATCGGGCACAAATATCGGCACAAAAAACAGTCATCTATTTACAGTAGACGACCCACGGCTACTACCTCTCTTAGAATTCTATTTTTTGCTAGGTCAAAATATTTGGGCATGTATCCAATCCATAGCTAAATTAATCGTTGCTTAGGCACAGCAATATAAGCCTTTAAATTAGCGACTTAGCCCTCTCGATTAATCTTTTATTTATACCAAGCATCTCTGCGATTCTAATAGCCTCATTAGGAGCACCCAGCGATACATCGTCTATTAAATTATAATCGATAGCTTTTTGTATATACATAATATTCAGGTTGTTGCCTGCCATTACCTCGTCTTTTAGTCCTTTTACACGAAGTCTTCTGCACGACGTCTCTATATCGTAGTGTGTTGTGATAAAAGAACTTACCTCTCTCTCTCGCAATATATCAAGCATAGCCGATACTATCGCAGCTCCTTCTTTAGGATTGGTAGTACGCGCAAGTTCGTCGATGAGTACGAGTACTCGCGGATTGGTATCGATAGTCGATATTATTTCGTCGATACGCTTCATCTCTGAGGCAAACGACGATAGCCCTTGCATCTGGTCTTGCTCGTCGGTAAAACTGCACATTACATCGTCGACTATAGCTATATTTGCCTCTGTAGCAGGAACATAGAATCCATATTGAAACAGCAATTGGCTTATTGCCAAAGTCTTGAGCATAAGCGTCTTTCCCCCCATATTTATCCCTGTTATCAGGGTCGGGAAATGCCCGAAAACAATATCGATACACTGATAGCGCCGCCCGCTCTTTTCGAGACTCTGCTTCACCTCAGGATTGAATATTGCCTTGTAATCGGTTGTATCTGTGGCTATTTCGGGTTTACACATATCGAATTCCAATGCAAACTCGGCTTTGGCAAAGAGAAGGTCGATATATGCCACTGTTTTTAAGGCGTTTAAAAACTTTGCAGAATACTGTTTCAGACGACGGCTCAGTTCTTCGCGTATTTGCTGCTCTATCTCAAATATTCTTACCTGTATTACAGATAGTTCGTGATCGTTCTTTTTCTGTAGCTCTTGTTCTCGTAGACTTTGTAGAGTTTTACTATATGCACTATAGATATAAAACGTTGGTACACAAGTATTCTCCGGGTCGAGAATTTTTATTACTTCATCGAAATCGGATATAGCGAAATCTATCTCACAATTGCAGTCGAAGAGCTTATTATCAAGTAGTTGGAGTATTATCTCCAAGATTTTTTTTGCATTAAAAGCGAATAGTTTTATCTCGAATAGCTCGATATCGTTCATTATCTTGCTATTACGCAGTCCGAGTAAAGTATTTTCTATATCCTTAGTATCAGAGAAAAGCTGATATAATGTATTGATACTCTTTTTATTCGCATCGTCGCCAAGCAACGATATTACTCTTTGTGTATTAGTGTGTTCAAGAGATATTGTCGAAGGGTCTACACAGAAGTCGGTATTTTGCAATAGCTTCCTACCTGCAGCAGACCGCACCTCAACATGTTGTATCAGAGACACAAAGCCACAATAATCAGCCATACGCTTCAACTCGAATATTTTCATATATATATTATATTGTGCTGATTATATAATCAAGATTATTAATAATTTACACTCACTTTTTCGGCAAATTTCATCTGCTCCTCGATAAGGCTATTTTCGAGCTGCGACACTCTTCCGCTGAATATCGAATCGATATCGTTCCAAGACTTGTACCACTCGTAACTCTCAGGTTTGTAATCGAGTGTAACGGTATAAAGAGGTATCACGCTATCTCTCATATATTCAAAGAGTTTTATCGTAGCTTGATGGAATCGGTGTGCCTCTCGCGGATATTTGGTGCTATCCAATCGACCAATAATAGTATCGAAAACAAACTCTATGCTATCGACTATATCTTTCGATGTTTCGTAGTATATCTCGCTGGTATACAATTCGCTCGACTTATTTTGAAGGTATTGCCACGATATTTCGTGGAGGTTCACCACAAGTTCGTTGTAATCTTTGGGCGACATACCCCTCTTACAACTCTCCAAAGACGGTATCGCCAATATCGATAGTAATGCGATGTAGAAATATTTCATACTTACGGATATCAATTATCTATCGAGATATCAAGACTTTGTCTCGAACGAAATTCTATTTCACAAGTCGTTCTTCGAGAGCTTTCAATACCATCTGATTGATTACTATGGGGTATTTCTTTTCGAGTGCTTTGACCCACTCCGACTCCAGATACTCTTGATAATCGGAAACAACGGCAGCTCTCACATCGTGATAGCTCGTAGGAGCGTTCATCACCTTACCAACAACAAAAACATAAGGATATTTCGAAGTAGGCGTAAACACTGCATTTTTATCTTTAAATCCAAGATTGTCTACGACTTTATTATCGCCTTTAACCCACATTCCTTGCTCGGTATCGACTATCATACTGTCTTTATTGATTCTGGCAATATAAGCAACAAGCTCAGGGTCAGACATCTTCGATGCCCTCTTTTGCAAGTCTTTACTTATCTTTTTATCTTTGCAATATAAGATTCTACCTTTGTAACGAGGGATATCCCACTTATAATTTTTGGCGTTCTGGGTAAAATAAAGCTCAAGACCAATAGTATCGTTGGATGATTTCGACCAGATAACGTCGTTAGATATGTTAAACAACAATATGCCGTCGTGATATTCTTGCAGAAGTTGCTTAAATTCGGGATACTTCTGTTCCAATCGGCTGTCTTCGAATCGTAATATTTCCTCGTATACAAACTTATCGTATAAGCCATAGGTCTGATTTACGGTATTATCCACATTGCTTTTCGACGATAAGTATATGTATTTTATATAGTTATCTTGTGTTACATTGTAGTCTTTTATTGTAAATAGCGGCTTGCGAAATTTATCGGCACCCGACAAATAGTTAGAATCGGGATGAGTATGCTTCTTGGCGTATCCTATAAGCTCCTGAAAATTAGCTTCATTACGTTTGTAATTGTAGTCCTTTTTAAGTTTGTCTACAAATGCATTCCGACATACTTGCAACCTGCCATCGCGACCAAAGGAGCGTAGAATCTCGGGTTTCAACACATCAAAGCTTTCAACAGGCTTTTTATCAATGAGTTTCAATATATGCCAACCATACTGAGTTTCGATAGGAGCAGATATATCGCCTTTGTTTCTAAGAGCAAAAGCGGCACGCTCAAACTCTCCAACCATTCGTCCGACACCAAAATACGGCAATATACCTCCCTGAGATGACGACGAATGGTCGTCGGAATTGGTATTGGCAAGCTCTTCGAACTTCTCGCCCTCTTTGAGCAATTCGTCGATAAACAATATCGACTTATGCACCGATTCTTTCTGAGCATCGGTAGCATTTTCGGGATATTTTTTGAATATATGAGTGACCTGAACCTTACCCACAGCAGGGCGACGACCTGTAACTTTTATGATATGATATCCGTAATCGGTACGTATAGGCATCGATACCTTACCTATTGGCGACGAATACATTGCCTCTTCCAACGGATAAGCGACCATCTGCCCCGTAAACCAACCGATATTGCCCTTATTCTCTTTGACGCTACTGTCGTCGGATACGGATAAAGCTACTTGTGAAAAGTTCTCTTTTTTGAGGCGTTTGATTACAGACATAGCTTTTTTGTACGTAGCCAAAGTGTCTGATGGATTGGCATTTGGAGGAAAACGAAGTAAAATATGGCTCAATTCGACATCTTCTTTGAGATGACGATAGGCTTCGTCGATAAGTTTTTGCTCTATATTTCGATCTACCAAATAGTTGGCTGCCACTTGATTGCGATACGAGTTGTACTCTATTTTAAACGACGATGCGGTATCGTATCCCAACGACTGAGCTTCAATAACTTTCAATTTAAAATTCTTGAATAGCGTCAGATATTTCTCTATGTCGTGCTTATCGACTTTTTTAGTATCGTTTTTTAGAAATAAATAGACGAAATTATCGGCACTGATTTGATGGTTGCCGATTGTCATAAGCACTTGTTGGCTCTGGGCACTAAGCCCAAGTGTAAAAATTAAAAATAAAGCAACTACGATAGCTCTAATACTATATCTTCTCATATCAATTGTAATTAAATAATTATCATCGTACTACACAACAAATAAATTTATGCAAAGTTACTATTTTTTTTTGATACCTTAAATGGTCTGTAATAGAAACCGAAAAACAAAAAAACGTCTGCCTTCGGAGGCATATTGCGATACTTTTCGTTTAAATAGCTCTACCGTCATACATCTGTCTATCAAATATTTATAAAATTACTCAATATCCGGCTGCCGTCGGGCGTCATAAACGATTCGGGGTGAAACTGTATCCCGTATATATGTTTATCCTTGTGCTGCAACGACATAAGGCACTGCTCGGCGGTTTCACCCGTAGCTTGCAGCGTATCGGGTAGAGACATGTAGTCTATTGCCCACGAATGATATAAACCGACTTCTATAACATCGGGCAACCCTCTGTAAATAAGCGACGTACAGTCTATCTTTATACGTCGTCTCTGTCCGTGTACGACACTGGGCATCTGTACCAGACGTGCCCCGAAATATTCGCCAATAGCCTGATGTCCGAGACATACGCCGAGCAGAGGTTTATTGTGGTCGCAGCAGCGGCAGATGACATCGGAGAGTATCGGGAAATCCGACGGTGTCATCGGTCCCGGCGATATGACAATGTGGCTGAATCTGTCGAGCATACCGATATCCAACGCCTCGGAACGCACAATCTGCCATTTATCACTGCATACCGAACGGATAGCCTCGATAATGTTGTACGTAAAAGAGTCGTTGTTGTCTATCAGTAAGACACTCATTTATAATATATTGTTTAATAAAAAAAACGAAACACAATGCAGTTCTATTCTTCGTTCAGAGCATTCCAAAGCATATCTTTCAGTTGTTCGATACCGAAACCCGTAACGGAGGAGAAAAACAGGTGCGGTATCTCTTTGGGCAAAGCCTGCTCTATCTCCTTCATCTGTTCCTCGTCGATTATATCGGATTTGGATATGGTAAGTATCCGCTTTTTATCGAGCAATTCGGGATTATATCGTTCGAGTTCTCCGAGTAAAATTTTGTAATCGCCCACGACGTCGTGGCTATCGGCAGCTATCATAAAAAGCAAGATAGAGTTACGTTCTATATGCCTTAGAAACCTCACACCCAGCCCTTTGCCCTCTGCCGCACCTTCGATAATACCCGGTATGTCGGCAACGCAGAACGAGCGTTGGTCGCGGTACTCCACTATGCCGAGATTGGGAGTGAGCGTAGTAAACGGATAGTTGGCTATCTTGGGCTTGGCTGCCGAGACGACCGACAGCAAGGTCGATTTACCTGCATTGGGAAACCCTACGAGACCGACATCTGCAAGTACTTTAAGCTCGAGTATCACCTCTTTTTCGGTAAGCGGCTCGCCCGGCTGTGCATAACGGGGGGTCTGATTGGTAGCGGTGCGGAAGTGCCAATTGCCCAGCCCACCGCGTCCGCCTCTGACAAGCACCGCCTCCTGTCCGTCTTCGGTGATGTCGCACAGAAATTCGCCCGAGACAGCATCGCGGGCTATCGTACCACACGGCACTACGATGGTCTTATCTTCGCCGTCTTTGCCAAAACTGCGACTGCTGCTACCATCGCCGCCGTGCCCTGCAAAGATATGTCGCTGATATTTAAGATGTAACAGCGTCCAATAGTCTTTGCTGCCACGCAGTATTATATGTCCACCGCGTCCACCGTCGCCACCGTCGGGACCGCCCTTGGGCACAAACTTCTCACGATGAAAATGCGTAGAACCCTTACCTCCATTACCGCTACGGCAATATATTTTTACATAATCTATAAAATTCTCATTCATAAGGGCTGCTCTTCATATAAAAGTCATTGAATACTACGCCATACAGTCG
>CAJPNS010000035.1 GCA_905372135.1 Porphyromonadaceae bacterium
GATTTATTTTTCGATTGATTTTCTTTTTCAATGACTTTTCTGATGATGAGGCTCTGCTTGCGACAGTCCGATGAAGACTGCCGAGAGTATTGTAAATACGTATGCCTGAATGTAGGCTACCAATACTTCGAGGAGATTTACGAAAGTGGTCATTATCACCGACAATACCGTCATTCCTGCATTCATAGCCGTGCCCAACTCTACAGTAACGAACACTATGCAAACGAGCCCTATTATTACCGAGTGCCCTGCCAATATATTGGCAAACAGACGAATCATAAGAGCGAACGGTTTGGTGAACATACCTATCACCTCGATAACAGGTATGAGCGGTACAGGTACTTTGAGCCACCAAGGTACGTTAGGCCAGAATATCTCTTTCCAATACTCTCGGGTGCCGAAGATATTGACTATGACGAATGTAAACATAGCCAACGTAAAGGTGATGGCTATATTGCCCGTTATGTTGGCTCCTCCTGGGAATATGGGTACCAGTCCCATAAGGTTATTGACGAATATAAAGAAAAATGCCGTAAGCAGATATGGCGTATAACGCTTGTAATTTTTGCCTACGCACGGTTTGATGACGCCGTCTACTATGCTCATTATAAACATCTCGATGGCAGCCACAAATCCCTTCGGGTTTGCCTCTGTAGTGCCTTTGTTTCGGTACCAGCGGGCACAGAGCAGTAATATGATTACAAGTATAGAACTGTTTATTATCAAGGCAAATACGTTTTTGGTGATGGAGAAGTCCAGTGGGCGAATCTCCTCGCCCTGTGCGGAGATCTCTACTATTTTGCCTCTATATTTTTCCGAGTGTGATATTTTGAACCCTTTGTACGAAGTGTGTCCGTGCTCGAACCTCGAAGACGAAAACAGATGCCACTCACCGTCGGCACTACGCACTATCACAGGCAGTGGAATGGATATCTCGTGCCCTTTGTATGTAGCTATGTGCCAATAATAGCTGTCGCCGATGTGTTCCAAGATAAACTCGGGAATGTTCATCTTACCTTCGGAAGCCGTGACTACGGCTACGGAGTCGCTCTCCGAACGGTTGTCGGCAAACGATACAAGACTGAATAATAGTATTATTGCTATTGTAAATATCTTTTTCGACATATTTACGGGGTATTATTTTTTATGGTTTCTACAACTGACACAGCATTTTTACAGCTAAAAACATATGTCTTCCCCTTTTGGGTTTTTATAAAAAAAGTTTGTTTTCTATCTCCTATATAGGCAACATATTTACCCAACGGAGGAGCTGAAAATATTCCCAAATATCCAAAAAAACCACCACTGCCCAAAAGTCTTATACTTCCATACTTGGATGCATATAAATCCACTTCGGTTATATCATCGTGTTTTATGACGACCTTCCCTAACACTTTTTTTAGAATAAAACGAGATTTGTCAATTGTTACATACAACGGTGCATTCAGAATACAAACAGCAAAAGTAACCATTATAAGAGTTAATGCCAAAGAAGACAATACTCCGATATTTTTTATAAGGTTCGGTACAGCAAAGAGAAAAATTGCTGTTACAATAATAGTAATAATCTTTACCTCTTTGCTCCAATAAACATTTTGTCTTACATTCATTATATATTCTTATAGTTGCAAAGTTACATTATTTTTTGTTTCTCTCCAAGCCACGCATATATATGATATTGACAGCCATATATATAAGATAAATTGCGATGAAGCAAATCAAGAATGCTTTCGTATCTGTTTTTATTAATAATAAATATATAAATATCAGCCCGAGAGAGAGCAGAAGTTTGCCCGTCTTTAAGACCATAAAGATATTGATATTGCGGTTGGTGTTGTCTTTGCCACTTTTACGCGACATCAGCAATACTGTACATACCTCCACGATGCCGAACAATAGCGTCGTGGCAAGTAGAAATATCACAGGCAGACGGCTCGAAAATATCGATTGCCCCGTCAGAGCCAATACCACGGCGATTGCCGAAGTCAATATCGAAACTGTCATTATCTGTCTTTTGTTCATACGCTTGTCAAAAAATCTTTTTCATCTTGAGCTTCACTTACTTACTGCTCTACGCAGATGGAGATAATATTGTTTTTGCCTTCGACGAAACCGCTTTCGACAGGTATTGTAGCCTTACTGCCCGCTACCGAGCCGTACTCTATCGTACCCTTTTTAAGTATCGATATGATAGGAGCGTGGTTGTGCATTATGGTGAAACTCCCCATAACCCCGGGCAGCGTTACCGCTTCGGCTTCTCCGCGAAACAAAACCTTCTCTGGCGATATTATCTCTATCTTCATATTAAACAAATTATTATATGATATTCGTCGTATAGGTACGACTATTTTATTCGTGTTTCAATTTTTCTGCTTTTGCCTTGGCATCTTCGATAGTACCTACGTTGAGGAATGCCTGTTCGGGTATATCGTCTACTTCGCCGTCCATAATCTTATTGAAACCCTTGATAGTGTCTTCGATAGACACCATAACGCCGGGTACTCCCGAGAAGGCTTCTGCCATATGGAACGGCTGCGACAAGAAACGCTGTACGCGGCGAGCACGGTTTACAACAAGCTTGTCGTCGTCCGAGAGCTCTTCCATACCGAGTATAGCGATGATGTCCTGCAACTCTTTGTAACGCTGCAGTAGCTGTTTTACTCGCTGAGCCGTATTGTAATGGTCTTCGCCCACGATATTGGGGTCGAGGATACGTGAGGTCGATTCGAGCGGGTCTACGGCAGGGTATATGCCGAGCTCCGATATTTTTCTGTCCAATACCGTTGTGGCGTCGAGGAACGAGAATGTGGTTGCAGGAGCGGGGTCTGTAAGGTCGTCGGCAGGCACGTACACAGCCTGTACCGATGTGATGGAGCCGTTTTTTGTCGATGTGATACGTTCTTGCATTATACCCATCTCCGATGCCAACGTAGGCTGATAGCCCACTGCCGACGGCATACGTCCCAGCAGAGCCGATACTTCGGAGCCTGCCTGAGTGAAACGGAATATATTGTCTATGAAAAACAGTATGTCGTTGCCGCCGGTGCCTCCACTGTCTCTAAAACTTTCGGCAATAGTCAGCCCCGACAAAGCTACCGAGCTTCTCGCTCCGGGAGGCTCGTTCATCTGCCCGAATACGAGGGTAGCCTGCGACTTTGCCAATTCGTCGTAATCTACTTTCGACAAATCCCAGTCGCCCTTCTCCATCGATTTTTTGAACTCTTCGCCATAACGTATTACGCCCGATTCTATCATTTCCCGCAGCAGGTCGTTGCCTTCACGAGTACGTTCGCCTACGCCGGCAAATACCGAGAATCCGTTGTGTTTCTTGGCAATATTGTTGATAAGCTCCATTATAAGTACTGTCTTACCTACACCTGCACCGCCGAACAGACCGATTTTACCGCCTTTCAGATACGGAGCAAGCAGGTCGATTACCTTGATACCCGTGAAAAGTATCTCTTTCGATGTAGAGAGGTCTTCGAATTTTGGCGGGTCGCGGTGAATGCTCTGTATCTCATTGTAATCAAGGGGCTTCATACCGTCGATAGTTTCGCCGATTACATTGAGCAGACGCCCTTTGACCTGACTGCCTACGGGCATAGATATAGGTCGTCCGAGGCTTTCGACCTCCATACCGCGGCTGATACCGTCTGTCGAGTCCATAGCGACACAGCGAACAGTATCCTCGCCTATATGCTGTTGCACTTCGATTATCAATTTTTTGCCGTCCTGACGGTCTATCTCCAAGGCATCGTGTATCTTGGGCATAGTACTGCCCGACTTATCGTATTCTACGTCTATTACCGGTCCGATGACCTGAGAAATACTTCCTTTGTGTGAAGACATACTTATTGCTTTATACTGAAAATTTGTTCAATTAATAATTTTGCAAAGGTAGTAATAATTTTGGTATTGGAAATTGGGTCGCTGCCGCTGAACACAAAATTACGGTAATAACTGGAGGATATTACTCCAAAATAAAAACTTACCTCCGATAATCGACTTGAAAATCAAGAGGTAAGTCAAATGAATAGTACCCGGAGCGGGACTTGAACCCGCACAGCCGTGAAGCCAAAGGATTTTAAGTCCTTCGTGTCTACCATTCCACCACCCGGGCAACACAAAGTAGTTTAATAAGAGCGGAAAACGGGACTCGAACCCGCGACCCCGACCTTGGCAAGGTCGTGCTCTACCAACTGAGCTATTTCCGCAAATAAAACGAATGCAAAGGTAATACTTTTTTTCATACAATCAGCAACAACTCCTATGATACTATTTCAGAAATTTGATGTACTTTTGCAGGCGAAATATAGTACAGAGATGATAACTGATTTAGACGGACTTAGACTTATAGTTTTGGCGATAGGCACAGTGGCGATACTTTCCGCATTTGTAGTACAGGTATACTATTACCTACACTATTTTTCGGCAATAATAGCAGATAACCGCAAGAGGAAACGAAACAATTTGCCCGCATATAGCAGCCATACACCGCCCGTATCGGTCGTTATCTGTGCCAGAAACGAAGAAAACAACCTTCGCGAATTTTTACCAAAAGTATTGGAGCAAGACTATCCCGATTTCGAAGTAATAGTCGTCAACGACGCTTCGGAAGACAACACCTCGCAAGTGCTCGACGAATTTGCAAAGCTATATCCCCGCCTATATGTAACCAATATGCCTAACGATATTAATATTATAAGCCGAAAGAAACTTGCAGTTACCGTGGGGGTAAAGGCAGCGAAAAACGAACTTCTGCTCCTGACCGATGCCGACTGCTATCCGGCTTCCAAAGATTGGATAAGGTCGATGGTATCGGGCGTAACAGACGGTATTGAGTTCGTCGTAGGCTACGGCGACTATATCACTGAGCGAAGTACCATAAACCGACTTATAACATACGATACACTCTTCATAGCAATGCAATATATGGGCTTCGCTCTGAGGGGCAAACCCTATATGGCTGTAGGACGCAACTTCCTTTACCGCAAATATACATTCTACAAACACAAAGGCTTCGCCGGACACCTACACATCGTCTCGGGCGACGACGACCTACTCATAAATAAGGCAGGGAATGCCACGAATACGGCTGTAGCCACCAGAGCCGAAAGCAAAACCCTATCGATAGCAGAGCCCACGATGGCAAAATGGCTACTACAGAAGAGCCGACACCTGACTTCGTCGAGCCTATACACCAAAAGCAGCCGACGACGTATCGGCATCGAAGTAGTAAGCCGTGCCATATTCTATCTGCTCGTTGTATGCGGATTGGTGTATGCAGACTTGTATGTAAGTGCATTCGTATTGTCGCTATTCGTATTGAGGTTTGCTATGCAGGCTGTGGTAATAAACAAAACGGCAAAACGACTGCAGTCGAGGCGATACTCGATATCTATATTAGTATTCGATATAGTGCTGCCCGTAATATCGTTGTGGCTTATGTTAAAGCAACGTATTAGAAAAAGATGACGCCAGACAACAAGCACTACACACAGAGACACAATATAATTGGAACACTTTTAATTACAAACCATATTTAGCTAAAAAACAAGATGAAAAGAATAGTATTGATACGACACGGCGAAAGCATTTGGAACAAAGAAAATCGTTTCACGGGCTGGACCGACGTCGACCTCACAGAGACAGGCTTAAAAGAGGCCGAAAAAGCAGGCGAACTACTCCGCAAGGAGGGCTTCCGTTTCCAGAGAGCTTTCACATCGTACCTCAAACGAGCCAACAAGACACTAAACGTGATACTCGATAAGATGGACCTCGACTACATACCGATAGAGAAGTCGTGGCGACTCAACGAAAAACATTACGGCAACCTACAAGGACTCAACAAGGCTGAGACCGCAGCAAAATACGGCGACGAGCAAGTATTGATATGGCGTAGGAGCTACGACATACCGCCCGCCCCACTCGGCAACGACGACCCTCGCTCGGCTCTGAACGACCCTCGATATGCCGACGTACCGAAGATATACCTGCCGAATACGGAGTCGCTATCGGACTGTGTAGGACGTACTATGCCCTATTGGCATACAAGAATATTCCCATCGCTAAAGAGCTGCGACAGCATAATAGTAGCCGCTCACGGCAATTCGCTACGAGGTATAATAAAATACCTAAAAAACATTTCAGATGCCGACATAGTGAACCTCAACCTACCTACTGCCGTACCGTATGTATTCGAATTCGACGACGAACTGAACATATCGACCCTCAGAGACTATTTCCTCGGCGACCCCGAAGAGATTCAGAAACTTATGGAGGCTGTAGCCAATCAGGGTAAAACAAAGTAACATACAGACCGAAGGCAAAACCACAAACGAGCAATATTATTTCACCGAGAACAAAAAAACATCCATATCAAAAAAACACATTTTATGCTCGATATAAAAGAGATATATGAGATATTCAAGACCTGTCCGAGAATAACGATAGACAGCAGACATTGCCCGAAAGACTCCATCTTCGTAGCTCTCAGAGGCGACAATACCGACGGAAATCTATTCGCCGCAAAAGCTCTCGAAAACGGGTCTCGATACGCTATCGTCGACCGCAAAGAGATAGCCGTCGACGACAGATACATCGTAGTCGACGATACTCTGACTACTCTGCAAGACTTGGCACGGTATCACCGAACGCAGATGAAGGCAAAAATAATAGCTATCACCGGCACCAACGGCAAGACGACTACCAAAGAACTCATAGCTCAAGTATTATCGCAAAAATACGATACTCTGTATACCGAGAAAAACTACAACAACCATATAGGAGTGCCTCTGACGCTACTACGGCTCGACGAAAGTCACCGCTTCGGAGTAATCGAAATAGGTGCAAACCACAAAGGCGAGATAGCCCAACTATGCAGTATCGTTCAACCCGACTTCGGACTTGTAACGAACTTCGGACGTGCTCACATCGAAGGATTCGGTTCGTTTGAGGGAGTGGTGGAAGCCAAGACCGAACTTTTCGACTATATCAGAGAACACAAAGGCAGAGTTTTCGTAAATATCGGCAACGAACTCGTGGTACGACAGTCGCAGGGAATCGGCAATATCTCGTATGCCATCAATAGCGACAAAGCCGACGTAAGCGGATACGTTTCGCAGCAAGACCCTTGTATCACTATTTCGTGGGCGTCGCAGCGGTTTTCGGTAACGGCTCAAACGGTGAAGACAAACATCGTGGGCGGCTACAACGCCGAGAATATACTGGCAGCAATCGTAGTGGGACTCTTTTTCGAGGTCGACCCGCAGAGTATCGATATCGCATTGAGCAGGTATATCCCCAAAAATCACCGCTCGCAATATATGAAGACCGACCGAAACGAACTTATAGTCGACGCATACAACGCCAATCCGTCGAGTATGGAGGCAGCTATAAGAAATTTCGCTTCGCTACAATATCCTCACAAGACACTGATACTCGGCGATATGCTCGAACTCGGCGAAAACACACTTGCCGACCACACCAACATAATGAATATCGTCGAAGAGCAAGGGTTCGACAAAGTAATACTCGTCGGAAAAATTTTCGCCAAGACACAGTCGGAATACATCGCTTTCGATAACGTCGACGGACTGATAGAATATCTCACGTCGGCACCGATAAGCGGCTCGGCAATACTGCTGAAAGGCTCCAACAGTATCGGACTCGAGCGTTTGATAGAATATTTATAACTTTTCGGAGCAAAAGTAGTATCGCCCGATACAAACGATTTGTTTTATAATCGTTTAATTGTCGAGGCGTCGGAGTTTTTGTCTCTCGCCTACGATCCATATCAGGTCGTCCTGCTGCAAGACGGTGCTTGCCGAAGGTGAGAGGATACGCTCCTTGCCCCGTTCTATTGCCACTACGATACCGTCGGTATTTTCGCGTATCTTCGAGTTGCGTATGGTAATGCCTATCAGGTGGCTACCGGGATCGATAAAGTGCTTTTGTACCACGATGTCGTCCAGATTCAAGTTTTGGTGGACGGTCTTCTTTTCGTTAAGGAACTCTTTTTTGAACCGCTCTATCACCTCGTCGGTGCCGAATACTCCCACGTGGTCGAGGGGCATTATCTTGGCGTCGGGACCGGGCGAGTATATGATACTGTCGCCGCTTTTGATGTAAATGACATTGATGAGGAACTCTTTCCGCCAGTTGAGCTCACCCAGAGTACGCCCTACATATTGTGCATTCTTGGGTACTTCCAAGTCGGTAAGGTGAGCGTCCCAAGCCGATACGTCGTCGATGGAGTTTCGCAACCTCTGCCGTATGTTCTGTATAGGTTCGTTCTTTTTCTTCTCGGCAGCCTCCCTGACATTGAGGTTGGTAACAAATCGGGTCTCGATACGCTTGTAAAACCTCTGCATATATTTCGACAATAAAAATATTGCCACCATCGTTATGGGCAGAAATATAAGTGTCTGCCCGACACTGAGGAACTTACTTACCAGATATCCTATCAGTATTATACCGATAATCATTCGCGATACGGCGAGTACGGATAGCTGCTTGTTGTTGTATTCGGGGCTGTCCCACAGCTCTCGGAGGGTTATGTAGTTGGGTTTTTTGTACATCAGAGCCCAGATGAAAGGAGCTGCCACAGCCAGAGTACCTATCATTGCAATCCATTCGGATATGTTGCCGTCGAATGTCTTGTGCAGAAAAGGCACTATCAGATACGACGATAGCAGTATGATAAATACGACTACTGTACCGTTGAGCAATATCGTCTGCAGGCTGCCTTTGAGGAGTTGTCGCCACTCGGACTGAGAGCCGAGCACTTGCGAGCTTGCCGAGTAGCTGTTGAGTTTCTGCACGAACTTGGCGGGTAATATTTTCTCTATAAACAGATACACTCTGTCGCTGTATTTAATCATATAAGGAGTGGTGAATGTGGTGATGGCTGATGCTCCCACTGCTATGGGGAACAGAAACTCGTCTATTACCCCCAGCGACATACCCAGAGTAGCTACGATGAAAGCAAATTCGCCTATCTGTGCCATACTCATTGCCACCTGTACGGCGTGTTTTAGCGACTGCCCCGAGAGCAAAGCTCCAAGGAGCGTTGCCGAGAATTTACCCACTATGACCAGAAGCACCACCAGCAACACGGGTAAGCCGTATTGTACGATGACAGCGGGGTTTATCATCATACCCACCGATACGAAGAATATAGCCCCGAACAGGTCTTTGACGGGTTTGAATATATGCTCTATACGTTCTGCTGCGAGTGTCTCGGCAAGGATAGACCCCATTATGAAAGCTCCGAGTTCGGCAGAGAACCCCGCTTGTGTCGCCACTATCACCATACCCAGACAAAGACCTATCGACAGGATAAGATACCCCTCGTCGTCGAGGAGGTTTTTTACCCGTTTCAGGAAAGTAGGTATGACGAATATCCCCAGCAGAAACCAGAGTATAAGGAAGAAACCGAGTTTCAATATGGTCAAAAGCATCTCACCGCCCTCTACGCTCTGAGTAACGGCGACGGTCGAGAGCAACACCATAAGCAAGATGACCACTATATCCTCTACTATCAACACCCCGAAAACGGTCTTTGCGTAGTTTTTGGATTTAATGCCGAGTTCGTCGAAAGCCCTGATGATAATAGTGGTGCTCGACGATGCCAGCATACCGCCCAGAAAGAGGCAATTCATAGTACTCCAACCCAATGCCCTGCCCATAAGATAACCTGCGACGACGATGACCAATATCTCCACTATGGCAGTGATAGAAGCCGAAGCCCCCACACGCATCAGTTTCTTGAAACTGAACTCGAGCCCAAGGCTGAACAACAAAAATATGACACCTATCTCGGCAAGCGTCTCCACATTGTGAATATCGGTAACGGTCGGCACTATATTGATATACGGACTCACCAGAAAACCTGCAATGATGTATCCGAGTACGAGAGGTTGTTTTAGTTTTCTGAATATCAGAGTAACCATTGCGGCTACTATCAATATAAGCCCTAAGTCCGATATGAGAGGCGTAAGAGAGTTTTCCATACGAGTGGTGCGATACTTTATTTTTTTGCAAAAA
The DNA here is from genome assembly GCA_905372135.1 of Porphyromonadaceae bacterium. Lineage (GTDB taxonomy): Bacteria > Bacteroidota > Bacteroidia > Bacteroidales > Paludibacteraceae > F0058. Next base: position 10,048 of record CAJPNS010000035.1, read on the forward strand.
TAGAGAAAATAATTATATTTGTGCCTCCGTAATATGATAAAGCAGGGAATAAGATGGCACGAATTTTGGCGATAGATTATGGAACGAAGAGAGTAGGGGTAGCCGTTACCGACCCGTTGGGAATGATTGCAGGGGCACTTGCAACGGTGGAGACCCCCCGCATATTCGATTTCTTGAATGAATATTTGACGGTAAACGATTGCAACAGATTGGTGATAGGTTATCCGCTGACGCTCAGAAACGAGCCGGCAGAGGTAACACGTGAGATAGACCGCTTTATAGAACGTTTTGCCTCGCTGTATCCCTATATAGAGGTGATAAAATACGACGAGCGTTTCACCTCGAAGCTTGCCTTCGATACCATTTTGGCGAGTGGTATCGGACGCCGTAAGCGTCGCGACAAAGCCGTAATAGACCGCATCTCGGCAACTATTATCCTGCAGAACTATTTGGAAAGCATTTCCGTTTAGGCGGTCGCTCTGCGGTATGTTTATTTGAAATATTTCCCAGAGCAATATTGCCCGTTCGTTGGCAGACATCTTCGAGAGCCGATAGTGTCTCGAGAGGCAAGCATTTTGGGGGTCTGCTTAAATGGTCGAATATAATCGTTCGTATTCTTCGAAATGTCTGTCTGTAGCGAAAGCGGCAGCATACTCCCTCTGCTCTTCTATTAGCGAGGGGTTTCGGTAAAATTCCTCCAAGTTGTCGTCTATTACCTTTTTCATTGTTTGGGCATCGAATTTGTTCCAGAAAAAGGCGAATCGGTCGCCTATCTCCTTGAGGCTTGTTTGGGGCGACGAAAATACGGGTTTACCCGCCTGCATTGCCTCTATTACGGGCAGCCCGAACCCTTCGAGCAGCGACGGTATGAGAAATGCTTCGCAATGTCGGTACATCCATATTTTCTCTTCGTCCGAAATACCTCCCATAAGCGTGATATTATCGATATTTTCGCTGTCGATACGTTTTCTTATCATATCGGCATAAGGAGTCGGAAGTCCGCTAATATAACCGTCTTTACCTGCAATATACAGATGTTTTTCGGGTAGCAACTTCATCAAATCGAGTAGAACGTGGAAGTTTTTTTTCTCTACCAATACTCCTATTGCGAAGAAAAACGGTGCTCGGATATCGATATCGGGTTTCTGTGCCTTTGATACGTCGAGCTGCTTTACTTGATTGTATATCACCCGACATAGCTTGCCATCGAGGCTGAAATTACGCTCTACCTCTCGCTTCGTAAAGTCGGAAATACATACTATTTGGATTGCCTTTTTTATTGTACGCTGTATTCGTCGTTGTGCAGTGGCTCGCTTTTTTGCATCTTTTTCTTCGTACAGATAGTTCAAGTCGTGTATGGTGACGATATGTTTCGTGGCGGCAGACGATGGTTTGAATCTTGTAAGCTGGTCTATCGAATGCCAAACGTCGAACTTCGGGAAAAGATATCGGCAGTGTCGTAGCCACCAATTATCCGACGAGATATAATGTATCTCGCTACCGAATGCACCGAAATATTTTTTTGGTAGCAATAGATATAGCCGATAGTCTGCCTTGTCTGCCTTATAGTGCTTCGCAAAATACCTGCCGTAACTTAGAGCGACTTGCCCCAGACCGCTGTATGTATTGTACAATGCCGACAAATCTACTAAAAGCCTTTTCATTATCCACGATTATCTGTTAAAATTTCCGCAAAGATAATACTTTTGAGCAATTTGTAGGTTGCTCTGCAATCTCTTTCGTCTATGTCGGTTACTTTACGGTAAAATGCGATATATGTTGTTAGTTAGGAGCGTTTCCGCCACTACCGCCACCCGATTTGACGTCGTCGTTGGAGATGCCTCGTTCCGCTTTTTTGATTTGGGCTTTCATCTCGCCAAATCGCCACGATACGGAGATACTAAACGAACGAGCAGGCGACCTCGATACCGAATTCGACGTATATACGCCCTCTGCCCACGACGTAGAGCGATAGACTCTGTACTTCTCCAAGAAGTTATATGCCCCAATACTTACCGATAGTTTGTCGCCTTTGAGAAAACTACGCGATAGTGAAGTGTAGTAGTAGTACCAGCCGGTGCCCTTGTAACGGTACGAGGTAGAGACGGGATTACCGCCTATGCCTATATGTAATCGCATCTTCCAAGGCAGATGAAAATTGACACCTCCGTACCCGCTAAAAAATGCTCCCTCCGATATACTTGCTCTGTTGGTATAGCGTGAGTATCCCGCCGAAAGCGACGTCCAGAAGCTAAACCACTTAATAGGATTGTAGTTTATGTAAAAACTACCACCTAAGTTACCGTTGCTACCGATATTGGCATAGGTATGATATCTAATGCCCTTGCTATCGACCGAGTCGTTGCTCTCTATCGAGTTATTGACGATAGAGGAGTATACCGATATGCTGAGGTTTAATTTCTGAGAAAACAGCCCGTAGCTCACCGAAAAGTTATGGCTGCGTTCCGATTTAAGATTAGGGTTACCGTAAGATATGAGGTACGGGTCTGTGTCGTCGACGTATGGGTTCAGAAACCAGATACTCGGACGAGAAATACCGTTGTTGTAGCTCACACGCAGGTTCGAGGCGTCTGTGAGTTTAAAGCTTGTAGATACGTATGGTATGAGGTCTAAAAACCGTACCTTGAAGTTCCTCGCTGCCTCGTCCGCAAAACGTACGTCTTGGTACGTTCCCTCCAATCGTCCGCCCAGACGCAGCGAAAACTTTTTCAGTTTGAACGTATACGAGGCGTATGCTCCGACTATGTGTTGATAGTAGTCCATATCGTTCTCTTTGCGTATATTGCCTTTGTCGTCCAAGTCGTATTGGTCGTATTCGCCAGTAATGGGATTATAACGGCGGTATTGGTTGTCGGAGGCGTTACGACGCAATATATACTTTATCCCTGCTTCGACGACGTGCTTGCTGCTGTCGAACGGCTCGGTGTAGTCTATCTGTAATGTATGCGAATTGCTTGTTTCCGCCTTGGTGTAGCGAACATCTCGCTCTTTGGTTGCCAAGGTGTTGGGCTGAGTCGTATCGAGTTTCAGTTTGGTGAATGTTTCCGAAATGTCGGGTGGCGATACGTCGAAATTGTACGATACGGTCAGTAGTTGGTCGGGCTTGCGGAACGACCTCTGATAGTCTATATTACCATAATACGATAAGCTTGTGTTGTTCGACGACGACAACGTATTGTAAGCAGATACGATATTGCGGTTTTTATCGTAATACAGTGAATAGTCGTCGTTTTGATAGGAATAGAAACTTCTGCCTGCTCCGAAAGAAGCACTTACGAGATTGAGCGTATCGAACTCGTAGCTTATCTCTATATTGCCTTGATTACCATTGTTTTTATAGTCGCTACTACTACCGTTTTCGGAAAATTTGTAAGGAGCGGCATCGCTGTGATTCTCGAAATTGCCTTGGCTGCTGTTGAGGTTGTTTTGGGACAATCTGTAATTGTAGTTACCCGATAGCCCGAGTTTCCCTATTTTGGAGGATATGAATGCTCCCGTATTGAAGTAGCTTTTCGTATCTGCCGATACTCTGACGCTTCCCCGATAGCCCTGCAATGCACTCTGTGTGACGATATTGAGTATAGCTCCGATACCCTCGGCATCGTATTTTGCTCCCGGGTCGGTGATGACCTCTATCCTCTTTATCGATGTAGCGGGCATACTCTTCAAGATGTCTTTCGGGTTTTTGGCAACCATATTCGAAGGCTTGCCGTTGACGTATACGGTGAAAGACGATGAGCCTTTTACCTTTATATTCTCGTCTTGGTCGAGCGTAACGAGCGGTACTTTACGCAGCATATCCATTACCGTGTTTGTTTTGCTTTCGGGGTCTGCCTCTACATCGTAGTTGATACGGTCTAATGTCTGTGTTACAAGCGGTTTGTATGCTATTACCGATACGCCCGCAAGTTCTTCGCCATCTTTTAGCACTACCCTACCTAAGTCTATCTGCTTGTTGTCGTTAAGTACGACTGTCGTGTTGTACGATGTCTTAGCTGTCGCACCGACGGTTATGTATATGGTGTCGGCAGCCGACTTGTACTCTGCCTCGAAACGCCCGTTGTCGTCTCCCGAATAACGTGCCTTGTAATTGGTTGTCGTGCTGTCGGTTCGGATAGAGATTGTGGGATAGGCCACAGCATTGCCTGCGGAGTCTACGGCAACTCCTTTTATGGTGTAAACTATCTGCTTGCCTGCCTCTTGCGACAGCATTGCACGGGGAATAATACAAAATACGGATAAGACGAGTAGTGCTCTGAGGTACTTCATACAGTAATTTTTTATGTTTCTTACTGTTAACGGCTCTTCCATTGTATTTATTTTACCAAAAATAAAATTTTGGCAAGGGAAGAAATTTTCTTCCACTAAAAAACACATAAAGCACTATATACCAATAGTTTTATTACAAAAAAAACATCCGTAGATTTTCATTATGACACAGCCTATTGATGTTTCGTTGGCAAATCAATGAGCATTTACCTCTGCTAGCAATTTTTCCCAACGGGCTACGATGTTATCTACCGCAAATCGCTTTACGCTCACGAGCGACTCTTGGGCAAATGCCTTCTTCATTGCTTCGTCGCTCATCAGTTTGTCGAGAGCTTCGGCTAACTTGTCGGTATCGGTAGGCGGCACAAGTATGCCCGTTTTACCGTCTTCTACTATCTCGGCAGGTCCCGTATCGCAGTCGAAGCTCACTATCGGCAGCCCTGCAGCCATTGCCTCGATGAGTACGAGCGGCAACCCTTCGTATCGCGACGACATCGCCATAATGGAAGCCTGTCGGTACTGTGCCTTTATATCTTTGGTGGCGGGTATTATCTCGACGCTGTCGCCGATACCGAGCTCAGATATTTGTCTTTCGAGCCGTCGGAGGTGGCTGCCCGACCCTACGATACGCAGCTGCCAGCCATTGCGGCGTTCGGTGGTCTTTGCCCACGCATCGAGCATCATATCGAAACCTTTCTGCCCCGCAAGTCGTCCGACGGCAAGCACTCGCTTCTCGGTCAAGGGAGATGGCTCTATGTCGTTTATGGTGATGGGGTTGGGTATACAGACGGCGTTGGTAGCACCGAAAAGCCTCTTGTAGTTGTCGGCGTCGCGTTGTGTGAGCGTAACTATACGCTGCGATGTACGAACGGCTATCTTACGCGATAGTTTATGCAGCGGATGCCAATTGATGTTGGTATTGAAGTGCTCCCATGTAATCGAGCGTAAACCTTTCGCTGCGGGAGCGTTCATAAAGAGTCGGTGCGAGCCGAGAAAGACTACCACGTCGGGTTTCTCGACGCGGTACAGTTGTCGGAGTCGGCTTATACGAAGGGCTCTGCCTTTTTTCAGGTAATGGAGTTTTACCTCAGACCGTAGCGGGAAGAACGGTTTGCCTTGCTGCAAACATACGATACCTGTTTGGTAACCTCTTTTTGCGAGCTCACTTGCGATGACCGAAGTTACTCTCTCTATGCCTCCTTGGTCGTGCAATCCACGTATTACGAATAGTATTTTCATTGACGAATATCGATTGTTTTTTGCAAAGTTAATATTTTTCTCAAGATAAAACTTTATCGGGCAAACGTGTCAGACATAGCTTACATAAACAGCTTCGGTCGACATTCGGATAAAATACAGACAAAACACAAAGAGCAAACCATATTCGGGCTTGCTCCTTTGTCTTTGTCTTTTTTAGTATTTGTCTCTTACCTCCTTTCGGCTATGAATATAGAGGTGGCTTCGCCTTTGTCGGCAAGTTTGTATAGCTCTTTGCCGTTTTTCCACACCTTGGCTACCCTGTTTGCGCCCTCGACTTCGAACCCTGCCGCATATATATCGCCATTATACACCACTATGGACATGATTATGGCACTATTGGCAAGTTTGTAGAGCTCCTCGCCGTTTTTCCATACTTTGGCTATCTCATTTAACCCTTCTAATTCTGATCCTGCCATATATACATTTTCTCCGACTACATATACGGATTGGGCGATGGCTTTTTTAGAGTCGTCGGTCTGGTATACCGCCATTTTGCTTTTCCATACCTTAGCTACTATATTTGTATCAATAATCTGATAGCCTGCGGTATATACATCTTCGCCTACCACAAATACGGAGTTGGCGACAGCAGAATTAGAGCCATTGGTAAGAGCAAAGAGTTCGCTGCCGTTTTTCCAAACCTTGGCTACATTGTTTGTACCGTTGCTCTCCCAGCCGGCAGCATATACGTTGCCACCCGCTACAAAGACTGAGTTGGCGGCAGCATTATTAGAGCCGTCTGTAAGGTTGGTAGCACTTTTGTCTTTCCAAAGCTTGGCAACTATGCCTTCGTACCCTGCGGTATATACTTTATCATCGGCTACGAATATGGATTCGGCATTGGCATATTTAGAGCCATCGGTAAGAGCATAAAGCTCCTCGCTATTTTTCCACACCTTGGCTACATCTTCTGTGCCGTTGTCCTCATAGCCTGCGGTATATACATCTGCGCCTACTACGAATACGGAGCTGGCAGCGGCCTTATTAGTACCATCCGTAAGGCTATAGAGCTCTTTGCCGTTTTTCCACACCTTGGCTACATATTTCGCCCCACTATTGTCATAGCCTGCCACATAGACGTCTACCTCCTTGGGCTGGTCAGGCGAATTAGGCGAGTTGGATTTGCAGGCTGTAAAGCCTGTTGCTAACATTGCTGCTACGGCAGCTACGATCAAAAATACTTTTTTCATGATAAAATGAGTTTTTTTAAAGTGAATAATCTATTTATTTTTAGTTCAATACTATTGTTAAGTCTGTGTTTTGTCAAATTTT